>JANMAD010000374.1:0-6440 GCA_031359515.1 Acidobacteriota bacterium
GTCAACGTGCGCCCGCTCATGTTGCGCACCCAGCCGCTGATCTTGAACTGTCGCTTCAAGCCCGCTTCGTCCAACTCGATCTGCTTCAGCATCTTCATGTCCGCATCCTCAACGGGCGCGATGTGCGAGCCGAAGCCGTCAATCGTGATCACGCCTTTGGGCGAGACGATGGTGGCGAGCGCTTGCACCAACCGCCACGCGGGATTGGGCATGATGCCGCCCCACTTCGAGTGCAGATCAGTCCGCGCGCCGTAAGTGCGCAGTTCGATAAAGGTGATGCCCTTGAAGCCGAGGCTGATGACAAGTCGCTCTTTCGTGTCGCGATAACCGTCGTCCCAGATCGCGCCGTCGGCGCGCAACATGTCCGCGTGCTCGCTCGTGAATTGATATAGACTCGGACTGCCCAAGCCGTCCTCACCTTCGACGAGGAAGCGCAGACAGAACGGCAACTTGCCGAACGTCTTCTGATACGCTTCGACGGCCGCCAAGCGCGCCACCAGATCGCCTTTGCTGTTCGACGCACCGCGCGCGTACAGCTTGTCATCGAGCACGCTCGCCGCAAAGGGGCCGCACGCCCACTCGCTCAACTGCCCGACCGGCTGCACGTCGTAATGACCATAGACGACGAAACAATGGCGGCCTGCGCCGAACTCGCCATAGACAATCGGGAAGCCGCTACCCAAACGGAACGTGCGCGTGCCTGCGCCGACGCGCTGCATCATCTGCTCGACCGTCTCCGCCACCGCGCGCATGCCCGTCCCGCGCGCCGCCACCGACGGCATGCGACACAACGCCTGCAACCGCTCGATGAAAGCGGGCGCGTGGCGATCTACGTAACGGTCGAACTTTGCAATGGCCATTTTAGAAACAGTGACGAGTGACGAGTGACAAACTAGAACAGCTTCCGGTCGTCATCAACGCTCTCGTAGAAAAGATAGCGCGGTCGCTCTGCGTCGCGCGCGAAGCCGGCGCAGATGAGACCGGCGGCGAGCGCCTGTTGAAATTCGGTGCGGACGCGCACAAGCTCGCGTTGCGCGTCCGCTGTATCCGCACGCATCAGCGCAGTCCAGTCGGCCGGGATGACGACTGTCGCGACCGGTTCGCCCAAAGCCGGCGGCGCTTCGTTGCGCGCATGCGCTTCGACGCGCGGCGAGCGCAAGTGCCATTCGGCGAACAACCGGTCGCTGTCGAGACCGAGCGGCTGGCCGAACTCGCCCGCCGTGGTCGTGTAATCCGTGCCGTAGAAGTTGACGGCGTAAGCGCGGACGATTACGCCGAGCCGGTTGAGATTGAAGTGCGCGTTGCGCGCCCGCATCGGGTCCCACGTCCACTTGATGAAACGCAAGCCTCCAGCCAGCGCACGCTCGCGTTGCGCCCACTTGAGCCGTGCGCCCAAGCCCTGATTCTGCTGGCTCTCCGCCACCGCCATCATGTGCGAATAGCCGAACACCTGTTCACCGCGCACGGCCGCGAGGTGATGCACGAAGCCGACCAACTCGTCGCCTTGAAACGCGCCGAGCGTCCAGCCGCCCGCCTGCTGCGACACGATCAAATGACGACGCGGCGAGATTTCCATGTCGGGCAGCCCGAAGACCTCGCGCTGCAAACGCACGCAGGCGTCGTACTCCGCTATCGTCATGCATTCGCGGATGACGACCCGCGCTTGCGCCGTCCGCTCCGTCTGACTCGCCATGCGCCTCGCTGCCCCTCTCTTAAATGACTATCATGGTGTGCCAACTTTGCAAGCAAGTTCAAAGTTTAAAGTTCAACGTCGGAACTAATCCTGTGCCTTGCACTTTGAACCTTGAACTTATTCTCTCGGCCGCATGGGCAATTCGAGCCGGACGACGAGACCGCGCCCGGCGTCTGTGGCGAGCGCAACCTTGCCGCCCAGCGCAGCCAACAACCGATGCGCGATGACCAAGCCCAACTCGTTCATATTCGTGCCGCGCTCATTTGGCGTGTCCACGTCAACCGGGTTAAAGATTTGTGCGGGGTCGCTGAGCGGCTCGCCATCGTCCTTGATCTCGATGCAGAAATGTTCCGCCTGTGTGGGGTAGGCTAGTACCGCGACGGCCGCGCCCTGCGGACTGCGCCCGATGGCATGCGCCAGAAAATTGTATAGCACCTGCCGCAATTTGCCCTCGTCAGAGACAATCGTGCCCAACTCCGCATCGGTCTCGCAATCGAGTTGGACGCATTGCTTCTGCGCGAGCCGGTTGACCGCCGCGCACGACTCGCGCAACGTCTCGCGCACAGAAAAGTCGTGCAGGAACAACTCCGTGTGCCCGGCTTCGAGGCGCGAGAGATCGACGAGGTGCTTGATGCTCGTGTGCAGTTGCAGCCCCGACCCTTGAATCTTCTCACAGAAGCGCCGCTGCGGAGCCGAGAGGTCTTCGTGCTCAAGGAGTATTTCGGCGAAACCGAGGATCGAGGTCAGCGGCGTGCGCAACTCGTGCGACATGCGCCCGAGAAAGAGCGAGCGATAACGCCCGACGCGCTGCAACTCGGCGACGAGTTGCTCGATGCGCGCGTGCTGCTCGCGCATGGCCGCCGACTGGCGCGCGTAGCCCAACGCGATCACAATCCGCGGGCCCACAAAGCGCAGTCCCGCGAGCGCCGTGCGTAGCCGTTCGGGATAGGCCGAGAGCGCAACCAGCACGCCAACCAACGCACCGCGCACGTGGATTGGGATGGCGACGCCCGCCTGCATGCCGATATCGGCTAACGCGCGTCGTGCGCCGGGCGCAGCCGCAGCATCGTCTGGCGGGCTGCTGCGGTCAAGCCGGATTTGCTGTTCGCTCCCTGTCTCCTCAACCCAATCAACCAACAGTTGGGCGCAACGGCCGGCCACCCCGGCGTCAATATCCGGGCGCGTGTAGAGTGCGCGCGGGCGCAGGCGCTGCTCGTCGTCACGCAGAAACGTGCTGATGCAGCATAAAGCCCAGTGGCGCAGCACAATAGTGGTGAAGGACTGGCAGACGCTCTCTTCGCTGGCCAACTCGGCCGGTGCGAAGACCTGCGCATAGAAAAGATCGATGACCTCCGCGCTCAACGCCGTCAACTCGGCGACACCCGCGTCGCCTGCCGCCATGTCCGAAACAGTCTTCAACTCGTCCCGCGCCTCACAGCTATTACTGTACGCGTCGTCCCGCATGCGCACGTTGCGGGTCGGAAAATCAGTTCACACATTATGGGGATGCCGTTGCTCGGCAATATAGTGCGCCACTTGCGCGAGTGTCAACGAAGGACGAAAATGGATAAGAGCGATTAGCTGTTAGCTGTTAGCTTAAAGCAAAGAGCTAATCGCTCTTCTCTCGTTTACCTCGATGAATGGTCAACTGAGTGAGCAACCGCTCGCGGAGCTAATCCGGGAGATCACTGCGATGAAACTGTCGGGCGCGTTGCGCCTGACGCGCGGGCGCGTGCAGGCAGTGGTCTATGCGCAGGGCGGCGCGCTCACCTATGCGCGCTCGAATCTACGCGCGCATCGGCTGACCGAATGCCTGCAACGCTGGGGCTATCTCACGGCGGAGCAGGCGGCGGCGTTCACGGGCGCGACCGCCGAAGCCGATATTTGCGCCGCGCTCGTCGCCGCCCGCGTCATCGCCGAGCGCGGTCTGCCGGCGTTGCGCGTGCGTCAGGCGACGGACGTGTTGCGCCCGTTGCTGCTCTGGATTGACGGCGCGTGGAGCTACGATCCGCGTGCGCGCTTGGTCGAAGAGGTCGCGGGCGCAATCGCTACGAACGAATTATTACTGGCGAGCGCGCGGCGTTTGCCAGCCGCGTTCGCCGCCGCGCGCCTCGTAGCTGAAGACACGCTTGCGCCCGTGGCCGCGCCGCCGCCGCTAATATTGCTGCCGACGGAAGCATTCGTCCTCTCGCGCGTGGACGCGCCGCTCACGCTCGCCGACCTGATCGCCATCAGCGGGCTGCCTGAAACGCAGACACGCCACACCACGTATGCGCTCGCGCTCGCGGGTCTGCTCGCACGCGCAGCTTGGCCGCGCATGTTCGACGAACGCGCGCAAGCACATGCCCATGCCACCCGCACGACACCCACACCGGAGCCGGTCGGCGCATCGGTTGCACCGCCGGCCGCGCCGCCCGTTGAACCTGCGCCGGAAGTTGAGCCTGATCCGCAGGCGGAGATTGCCGCCCTGCTGGCGCGCGTCCGTGGCGCGGATCACTACCAGACACTCGGCGTCGAGCGCACAGCCGCAAGCGGCGAGATCAAGCACGCCTACTACGCGCTCGCCAAGCGCTTTCATCCGGATCGCTTTCGTCGCGCCGTGGACGACGCGCAACGCGTCCGCATCGAATCCGCCTTCGCGCAGATCGCACAAGCTTACGAAACGCTGAGCGATGAGAAAGCCCGCACGGCATACGACAGCAAACTCACGCCTGCGTCGGGCACAAAATCGGCGGCCGTCGTGCCTGCTAAGCTAAAGACACCTCCCGACGCATCGCAAGCCGTTAAGCAAGCGAGCGCGGAAGAGAATTTCCAGCACGGCTTGGCCGCGCTCAAACATGACAACCAACGCATGGCCGTCGCGTATCTGGCCGAAGCCGTGCGCCTCGGGCCGCAGCAGGCGCGCTATCACGCTTATTATGGCCGCGCACTCTCGCACGACCCGCGCACGCGACGACAAGCCGAAGCGGCCTTGCAGACCGCCATCACGCTCGATCCGGCCAACGCGACGCATCACGTCATGCTCGCGGAGTTGTATCACGCGCTCGGCCACACGCGCCGCGCCGAAGGCGAACTGATCCGCGCGGTCGATCTTGATCCGCGCCACGAGGGCGCACGCCAACTGCTCGACAAGATTAAAAGGCAGTGACGAGTGACGAGTGACGAGTGACAGGTTACAATAGTCCCGTTCAACATTTATCACGGGTCACTTGTCACTGTTCTTTTATGACGGCAACGCAACTACAACTGACTGAAGGCGAGCGCGCGGCCCGCGATGTATTCACGCGGCTGGCGGCGGCGACTGATGAGTTCGAGGGTTATCGCCATCCACACGCCGAGCGCGTCGCGCAACTCGCAGACGAGTTGGCCAAACTGTTTGGTTTGGGCCGCGCGGATCGCGCGTCGTTGCGCATTGCGGCGCTAGGGCACGATCTGGGCGAGGCGGCGATGCGCCGCGAATACATCAAGCGGCAGGGGCCATTGAATGAAGAAGAGCGGCTCGATCTCGCGCGGCATCCGGTGATCGGCGAGCAGGAAGTGGCGCGGGCGGGCGCGGATCGCGGCGCGCAACTGCTGGTGCGCTGGCATCACGAATGGTGGAACGGCGCGGGCTATCCCGACGCGCTCCGGCGCGAACAGATTCCGCTCGCCGCGCGTATCTTGCGCGTCGCCGACGCCTACGCTGCGCTCACCGACACACGTCCTTTCCGCGCCGCACTGACCGAGGCCGACGCGCGCAAAGTTCTAACCGAAGGGGCCGGCATCGAATTCGATCCGCACGTCGTGCGCACTTTCCTGACGTTGCGCGATCTACCTGAACTGCGCTCTTATGCGCTGCTTGAACGCGCGCCGGACACCGACCGACCCACGTCGCCACCACCACCTGATCGCTTCGACGAAAGCAGCGCGGTCTTTATGGGTAACGTGCCCGATGCGGGCGCGAACCCGCACGTGACGGTCGCCCAACTCGCTGAACCGGATAACCGATAATGCCCCACTCCGCCGCACACATGCCCGCCGGCTGGCTCGCTTTCGAGTTGAGCGTGCTGCGCCGTCTGCGCTTTCGCTCGGTGGTCAATCCGCTCGCGGGCGAGCCTGATCTCGATGCCGCGCTCAAACGTTGGGACGCGCGCATCGCCGTCAACGATCCGGCTCAGTGGGCCTGGATCAAAGGGATCGCGCGCGTGGAAAATAACGGGGAGCGTTTGACGGATGAGGACGTGGCGCGCTTGCTCGAAGATGTGTACGTGCCCGGCTATCGTTTGCGCAACCCGGCGCTCGCGCGTTGGTTCGGCGAGACCGATGCATGGTGGTTCGACAACTTGCGCGCCAGCGCCGAACAACTCGCGGGCGACACCAAGCAGGCGCTCGCGCTCACGCTTGGCATGTTGGTCGGCGACTACGCGCGCTCGTTCGACGATGAGACGCGCGAGTTGCGCCAACCTCTGTCGCGCGTCTTCCGGCGGCTGTGGGAGACGTTGCCCGTGCCCGTCAACAACAAGCAGCGCAACGTGTCTGCCAACAAAGACCCGCGCCAGTTCCTCGCCGAAGAGCGCGGCGAACTGCTCTTCCTGCGCTTGCCGCCACCGAGTCGTAACGGCACAGACCGCAACGCACTGGCCCATTGGCGCGAAGAATGGGTGCGCGGCGGCGCAGGCTTCTGGCCCGAGCATGCGCGCACACGCGCCGGCAAATTAGACGCGCACGTCGAGACCAAACAGCAATACCTACACCTCGTCGAAGAACT
>JANMAD010000400.1:0-3401 GCA_031359515.1 Acidobacteriota bacterium
CCTTTTTATATTTCTTTTATCGGTACGTCATCCTGCTCGGGTTTCTTGATGGGAAATCCGGTAGCATTTTTCATTTCTTGCAGGCCTTTTGGTTCAGATTGGTAATGGATATTCGAATCGAAGAACTGCAGAAAGCTGCCAAGACTTTTCCGCCGCAAGTTGATCAGAATGCAAATCCAGCTTCTATCCCCACAACCGAAGGTGGCAATAACCACCCTCATACGATTTTGCTTCCATGATGGCTAAACCCCAGTCTATCCGAAGCTGGCAAGGTCCTTACCTTTGATGAGAGGGAATCAGTTGCCCGATAGTGCATGTTTGGGCAAATACTTCTACCGCGCTTCAACAAAAAATCTTTCATAGGAAGCGCATAAGGTCTTTATGCATATTCTTGGAATTAACGCCTACCACGGTGATGCCGCTGCCGCAATTATTCGGGACGGCGAGTTAATCGCTGCCGTCGAAGAGGAGCGCTTCAATCGCTGCAAGCATTGCGCGGGCTTCCCCACGGAGTCAGTCAAGTATTGTCTGGCGGCGGCGGGGATCGGGATTGAGGCGGTGGCGCACATCGGCATCTCGCGCGACCCGTCGGCGCATTTGCATAAGAAGATTCTGTATGCGGCGACGCGCGCGGCGAAGAATGCGCGGGGCATTATCGGGGCGGTGGCGGATCGGCTGTCGAATACGGCGAAGGTGCGTGATTTCAAAGCCGATCTGGCTAAGGCGCTGGGCGTCCAGAAAAATAAACTACGCGCGGAGTTTTACAACGTCGAGCATCATCGCGCGCATCTGGCGAGTTCCTTCTACGTCTCGCCGTTCGAGCGGGCCGCGCTACTCTCAATTGATGGCTTCGGTGATTTCTTCTCGACGCTGTGGGGCACTGGCGCAGTCAACGACATCGAAGTACTGGGTCAGGTTGAATATCCGCACTCGACCGGCATCGTCTATACGGCGACCACGCAGTTCCTCGGCTTCCCGCACTATGGCGATGAAGGCAAGGTGATGGGCCTCGCGCCTTACGGCGAGCCGCGCTACATGGCAGAGTTTCGCGATATCATTCGCACGGATGAGGGCGGCCGCTTCCGGCTCAATCTCGCTTATTTCCGCCACCACGCCGAGGGTGTGGAGATGAGTTGGGACGAAGGCTCGCCGGTCGTGGGCCGCGTCTTCTCGGACGAGTTTGCCAAGCGCTTCGGCCCGCCGCGTGCGCCGGGCGCGCCGCTCACGGAGCGCGAGCACGACATCGCCGCCAGTCTGCAACAGCGGCTCGAAGAGGTCGGTTTCCATCTGCTCAATCATCTGCACGAACAGACGGGGCTGACTGATCTGGGGCTGTCGGGCGGCGTCGCCTACAACTCGGTGCTAAATGGCAAGATTCTCTTGCACACGCCGTTTCGCCGCGTCTTCATACAACCGGCGGCGGGCGATAGCGGGACGGCCATCGGCGCTTGCTACCACATCTACAACGGGCTGCTCAAACAACCGCGCACGTTTGTGATGGAAGGCGCTTATACGGGACCGGAGTTTACGGCCGAGGAGATGCGCGCGGAGTTAGACCGGAGCGGGCTTACTTACGAGACCTACTCGGACAGAGAAGTGACGCAAAGAGCCGCGGCGGATATCGCAGGCGGCGCGGTGCTCGGCTGGTTTCAGGGGCGCATGGAGTTTGGCCCGCGCGCGCTGGGCAATCGCTCAATCGTCGTCGACCCGCGCCGTGCGGACATGAAAGACATCTTGAACGAGCGGATTAAGAAACGCGAGCCGTTCCGCCCCTTCGCGCCGTCGATCATGGCAGAGCGCGTGGGCGATTACTTCGAGCAGACGCATCCCGCACCAACGATGCTGATGGTCTATCAGATCAAACCGGAGCGACGCGCAGAGATTCCGGCGGTCACGCACGTTGATGGCTCGGGCCGGTTGCAGACCGTCTCGCGCGCGATGAACGAGCGTTACTACCAACTGATCTCTGATTTCAACGAATTGACCGGCGTGCCGGTGGTGCTCAATACGTCGTTCAACGAGAACGAGCCGGTCGTCTGTACACCGCGCCATGCCATTGACTGCTTCTTAAAGACGCGCATGGACGTACTCTATCTCGGCAATCACGCCGTCAGACGAGTTGCGGCTGAGCGTGGATGAGCGCGGCGGAGCAGCCGCCGCAGTCTTTACCAATGCACATGACGCGCGCTAAGCTGCGCTGGCTGATAGTGGAGGTCTAAGTCGAATGAGTCTGCCGCGCACCCACGAATTATATGCACCTGCGGAATATCTCGCGCTGGAGCGGGCGGCCGAAGAACGGCATGAATATCTCGACGGCGAGATTTATGCGATGGCGGGCGAAAGCCCTGAGCACGGCGCGATCTGCACCAATATCGGCGGGCAGCTTTATAACCAACTCAAGGGGCGGGACTGCCAAACATTCTCAAAGGACATGAAAGTCCGCAGCGGGCCGGCTCCCCGACCGGGGCGCACGCCGAAAGGTTTGTACTCTTATCCCGATCTTGTAGTTGTCTGCGGCGCGTTGAAGTTTCACGACGAACGCCGCGATGTGCTACTGAACCCGACCGTTATCATCGAAGTCTTATCGCCGACGACGGAAGCCTTCGACCGCGGCGAGAAGTGGGCGCGTTATCAAACGTGGTTGCCGGAGTTGGCCGACTATCTCTTGGTCGCGCAAACGCGGCCGCACATAGATCATTATCATCGCCGGACGAGCGGCGAATGGATTTATACGCTGGTGCAGCCGCTTGCCGCAGGTCTCCGGCTCGATTCGATTGGCTGCGACTTGCGTCTGGCGGATGTCTACGACCGCGTCCAATTCCCGCCCGAACCGATTGATGGCGAGGCCGCGGACGAAACGCCCGCAGCTTGATCTACGCCGCCGCCGGGCCACAGTTCGATTCCTAACCCAAAGAGAAAAAGCTTAATGCCGCGCGCACTCATCACCGGTATCACCGGGCAGGACGGATCATTCTTAACCGAGTTGCTACTTGCAAAGGGGTATGAAGTGTACGGGGTGATCCGGCGCGCTTCTTCCTTCAATACTGAGCGCATTGATCATCTCTACCAAGACCCGCACGAAACGGGGACGCGCCTGCGGCTCGTCTACGGCGACTTGAACGATTCAAGCTCACTGAACACGATCCTCCGGCAGGTGCAGCCCGACGAGATCTACAACCTCGGCGCGCAAAGCCGCGTGCGCGTGAGCTTCGACGTGCCCGAGTACACGGCCGAAGTGACGGGCCTCGGCACGGTGCGGCTCTTAGAGCTTGTTTAGAAATTAGGAGGAGAGACCAATGGAATGGTTAAACTGTTGTTGTGATGAACAGACAACCATATCCGACCGATCTCTCCGATGAGCAGTGGCAACTGCTCTCGCCCATGTTACCACCACCTTTTCT
>JANMAD010000401.1:0-9575 GCA_031359515.1 Acidobacteriota bacterium
CGTCCCACGCCGCATTCTGCCCGGCCTTCTCCGGCAACGAGCCGTTGTCGAACGGTAGATCAACCGGCTCGATCTTGTTGCCCTTGGCGAGCAACACCGCGCGCTCAAGCACGTTCTGCAACTCGCGCACGTTGCCCGGCCACGGATGACCGAAGAGACGTTGATAGGCGGCTTGCGAGATGCCCGTGATCGGGCGTTGATATTTGCGCGCATACATCTTGAGAAAATGCTCGGCGAGTAGTTGGATGTCCTCGGCGCGCTCGCGCAAGGGCGGCACGTGGATCGTGATCGTCGAGATGCGGTAGAAGAGATCGTCGCGCAGCACGCCGTCGCGGATGGCGTCGGCGGGCGGGCGATTGGTCGAGCAGATGAGCCGGAAATCTACGGCGTGCGTTTTCTCCGAGCCGATCTTGCGATAGCTGCGCTCTTGCAGGACGCGCAGAAGTTTGGGCTGCAACTCAACGGGCATCTCGGCGATCTCGTCGAGCAGGAGCGAACCGCCGGCCGCGTGTTGGATCAAACCGTCCTTGTCGGCGTGCGCGCCGGTGAACGCGCCTCTGGTGTGGCCGAACAGTTCTGATTCAATCAATTCTTTCGGCAGCGCGGCGCAGTTCACTTTGATGAACGGTTTCTTGGCCCGCAAACTATTGTAGTGGATCGCGTTCGCGATCAACTCTTTGCCCGTGCCCGATTCGCCCACGATCAACACGTTCGCGTCGGCCTTCGCCACCGATTCGATGGTCTCGTAGATTGTCTGCATCTGTTTCGAGCCGCCAATGATGCTGTAGTACTCGGTGCGCGTGGTCAGGCGCTGGCGCATCGTCTCGGCGTCGGCCATTAGCTCTTGCCGTTCGAGCGCCTTCTCGACCAGCTTTTGCAGCACCTCGTACTCGAACGGTTTTTCCAGAAACCAGAACGCGCCGGCCTTCGTGGCGACGATGGCGCGATCAACTGTGCCGTAGCCCGTCGCCATGATCACTTCGGTGGACGGCCGCGCGTCCTTGATATGGCGCAGCACCTCGATGCCGTCCATGTCAGGCAACTGTATGTCGCAGATGGCGAGATGATGCCCGCCCCCATCGAACCGCTCGATGGCCTCCGCGCCGGTCGAAGCCGTGTCCACCGCGTAGCCATCCTCGTCCAAATTTTGCTTCAGCGAGTCGGCCATCATCGGCTCGTCGTCGATCACCAAAATACGTATGTCTTTACGCTCCACCATCAATCTCCTCGAACTGAAGTGACGAGTGACAAGTGGCGAGTGACGAGCAAGAACTTCTTCTTAACTCGTCACTCGCCACTGCTTTTAAGTGGTATGCACACGCGCACTGTGCGCGCATCGTGCTCGATTGTGCCGCCGTGTGCGCGGACGACTTTGGCGGCCAGTGCGAGGCGCAAGCCTTGCCCGCCCGCGAACGAATTGAACGGGTCATCGTCGCCCGTCGTTTGCGCGTTGCGCCATTCGATGATGCCGACGGGCGCGCCGTTCAGCTCCGCGCGGCGCAAGTTTACTTCGGTCGTATTTAGCCCCGCATTGATCTGTTTCAGCGCGTCGGTCAGCGCCGCTTGATCGATCTCGCCGTAACACGTGTCATCGTCCGCCGCGTCAGGCTCGCGCTCAAGCGCGGCGGCGAGCGTGCGGCGCAGATCGACGTGCGGGGCGCGGCGCAGTTCGACGGGGCGACCGTAGCGCACGAGCGTGGTCATGTCGGCGGCGGCGCGCTCTAAACCGGCGAGGAGTTTGGCGACCGTCTCAAGCTCATCCGTGCGCCCGTCCGTCTTCTCCAGCCGCTTGCGCAGGAACGTGGCATAAAGTTTGAGACCGTTAAGCTGATTCTTGAGGTCGTGGACGATCTGCACGGAGGCCCGCCCCAGCTCTTGTAGAGCTGCGGCATCGTGCGATTCCGACATTAACGGCTTCATTTCAGTTCACAAACCTCTGCATCGTGGGCATCCGTACATCACGTGGCGTGCGACAGAACTAGGGCGCGGGCTGTATGGATTAAACCCGATAGATGTTTTTTTAGTGTCGCGTTTCGATGCGGCATCTTACCAAATATGATGAGTGTTTGCTAGTGATACGGACTTGAGTCCGGGTCGGCGACCGGCTGAAGGGTACGATTGTTCGGAGGCAGTGTAGGTATGAGTGGGCAGAATGGAAACGCGAAGACGATTCTGGTGGTCGAGGACTTCGAGGATAATCGCTTTATGATGCGGCGCTTGCTTGAGATGAGCGGCTACCACGTGATCGAGGCGATCAACGGCCAAGAGGCGGTTACGATGGCCGAGCGCGAACGCCCACACCTGATTCTGATGGACTTGAGCTTGCCGCAGATCGATGGTCTCGCCGCCACGCGGCAAATACGTCAACTCGCTGGCTTGGCCACCGTCCCGATCATCGCCATCTCGGCCCACGACACGAGCGACTTTCGCAAAGACGCCCTCGCTGCTGGCTGCAACGAATATCTGACCAAGCCGGTTGACTTCGACCGTCTCGAAAGTCTCTTGACTCAATGGCTGTTCAAATAGAAGTGAAAGATCATTGAATCATAATTTCGCGCGCCACGAGACACGTGAAATTCAGCGCGCGGAACTTTTATCAGCTTCTGACCTCTAACTTCCGACCTCTGACCGTATATGGCAGACAGGTTCACAGCATTGCTGCGCATGCACGAAGCCGCACTGATTCGCGCGTGGGTGGACGAAATCTATGCTGAGCGGCGCACGGATTTGCCTGCGCTGCTCTCTTATCGGCAATTAATTGATTCAGTGCCGGAGGTGTTGGACGAGTGGGCGCGTTTGTTGGATAAGGCGGCCGATAAAGGCGAAATCGTTGAGACCGCGCGGCGTTTGCGCCGGCACGCGCAGGTGCGCTTCCAACAAGGCTGTCTGCTCGATGAAGTGGCACGCGAGTTGATGATTCTACGCGGAGTCTTAAATAATTTCCTGTGGCGTGAGTGTCCCATCGCCACGGGAGGCGAGTTGCGGGAGTTGCGCACCGCGCTCAGGCGCACCAACGTGCTACTCGATGAAATGCTCATTGAGGCGTTGGTCACATACGCCGCTAGCCTGCGCCCGCCCGTGCGCACGCGCACGATGCCGTGGCCGCCGCCGCGCCGCCGCGAGGCGCGCACGGAACGGGACGAGGAGCTATGAAGCGCGATGAACGCAAGATGTTCCGGTTAGACGTGCGGACCAAATTACTGGCACTGCTGGCCCTCCTGTCCCTGCCGCTCTTAATCATCAGTCTGCTGCAACTCAACAGCTATCGCGACAGCCTGATCGAGCAATCAACTACGCTCGCGCACATTGAGACCACGGCCGCCGAAGGCGCGCTCGACTCGTGGCTCGAAGCGCACCCGCAAGCGGCGCAAACGGGCGCACAACTCGCGCCCAGTATGGCCGCGTCGCTCTACGCAAAGCTCTATCAACAACTGACGCCCAGCGCGAACGCTGCCTTCATCGTGCGCGACGCACACGGCGAGATCGTGCCGAACCAAGACGCGCCCGCGCCGAGCACGAGCGAGGTTAACCCTTCCCGGCTCGCCAGCGAGCAGCGATGGAGCGACGGCGTCACGCGCATCACGGCCACGCATAATCTGAGTCGGTATGGGTGGAGCGTCGCGGTCGGCGTGCCGCTCTCGAAACACACGCCCGCGTGGCGCTCGTTAGTGACGCTGATCGCGGCGTGGTTGTTCGCGCTCGGCGCGTCCGGCGCAATCGCATTCTGGGCCGTCGGCCGCTTCACGACGCCGTTGCGCCGGTTGGCCACGTCAGCTTCTACGCTCGGCGACGGCCAATTACACGAGCGCGTTGCCGTGGAGACGAATGACGAGGTGGGCACGCTGGCCCGCGGCTTCAACGTGATGGCGGCGAACCTTGAGCACAAGTTCAACGAACTGCACACGCAGGGCGCATTCATCGCCGAAGTGCTAGACAGTCTGCCGCTCGGTGTCGCCGTGCTGGACGCGAACCTGATCGTGCGCAAAGCCAACTCGACCTTCGCCCGTTTCGTCGGGCGCGACGTGGCGACGCTTGCGGGGCGCGGGTTATATGAAGCGGCGGCCGGTCTCGCGGTGATGAGCGAGGTCGTCGAAGACGTGCGCCGCACGCGCCGCGCGTTCGTCAACTACGGGCTGCCGGTTGAACTGACTGCGCCGGATGGCGCACGCGCGGAGGTGGAAAAGTTCTGGGATGTGACTCTGTGGCCGACGACCGAGCAGACGGGCGAGCGCGGCGATCTGATTTTGATCTTAGCGGAAGTCTCAAAGCGCGTGCGCGCTGAGAAGTTGGCCACGGCCGCGTTCGCCGCCGAGAAATCGCGGGCGGCTGAGCTTGAGAGCGTGATCAAGCAGATGGACGAGGGCGTGATCATCGTGGACGAGCGCGGGCGTTATCGCGTCAATCCGGCGGCGGCGCGCATACTTGGTCGCCAGCCCGGCGAGTTCCGCGACGGCGTGGATGCGTTGATGGCCGACATGGCTCTCCGCGATCTGCAAGGCAACCTTCTGCTGGCGAGCGAGACGCCTTTGGGTCGCGCGCTCGAACAGGGCGAACATGTCTCCGGCGAGCACGTGCAGATCATCCGCGGCGACAAAGAGGAGGGCGTGTTAGCTGTGAGCGCGACGCCGCTCGTCGACGAAGGCGAACGGCGCACCGGTGTGGTCGCGGTCTTCCGCGACATCACGAACGAGGTGCGGCAGTACCGCGAGTTGATGGAAGCTTACGGCCGTCTGCGCGAGCACGACCGATTGAAGTCTGCGTTCATCGCCAACGTCTCGCACGAGTTGCGCACGCCGTTGAATGTCATCATCGGGTTGTCGCAACTGCTTGAGCGCGATCCGCAATTGCCGCTCGCGCCGTTGCAGCAAGAGGTGGTCGGGCGGATGGAGCGCAATGCGCGCTCGCTGCTTGAACTGGTCAACGATCTGCTCGCTTATTCACGCCTCGAAGCCGGGCGCTCCGCCTTGCAACTCGAACAAGTGGACGTGGCCGAGATCGCGCACGAGGTCATGCAGCAATATCAGCAGGCGGCGAGCGAGAAGCACGTCGAGTTGCGCGTCCACGTCGCGCCCGAACTGGGGCGGGTCGTGAGCGATCCGTCTAAGCTTACGCAGGTGTTGGCGAATCTTGTCAGCAATGCCGTTAAATTCACTTCCAGCGGTACGATCAGCATCACGGCCGCGCCGCTCGACGGAGCGCGCTGGGAGTTGACGGTGCGCGACACCGGCATCGGTATGTCGCGCGAATCGCTGGGCTTCATCTTCGACAAGTTCCGGCAGGTGGACGATCAGTTGACGCGCGCTTACAGCGGCGTTGGTTTGGGGCTGGCCATCACGCGCAAGATCGTCGAACTACTCGAAGGCGAGATCGCGGTCGAGAGCCGGCCCGGCGCAGGCAGCAACTTCCGCATTACTTGGCCGCGCGCCGCGCGCCCGCGCACCGGCACCGGTTCGCTCGTGCGCGAGCAACGCGCGCCGCTTCATCTGGTCGAGGGCCGCGCCCGCGCCGGGTGAGAAAAATAGTGACGAGTGACGAGTGACAAACGACGAGATAAAATCTTGTCCCAGCTTGTCGCTCGTCACACGTCACTTGTCATTGCCTGCTTATGGTTACTGCAAAAGAGAGTGTTGCGGCAGCCGACGCCACGCGGCGCAAGGTCTACATCATCGTCGGGCTGGCGACCGCGCTGCTAGTCGCGTTGATGGTCTTCTGGGCCACGCGCCCGCGCCCGCGCAATAACAGCGAAGCGCAGCCGCAACTCGCGAACGCCGTCCGTGCCGGCACGCCCGAATTCGCGGAGCTAAGCCAGAAGATCGTCGTGGAGTTTATCGCGGACGAGGACGCGACCGAATCCACGCGCCCGCTCGGCGACATCGTGATGGTGATGCAGCCCAAAGTGCGCAACTTCACCGGGCGCACGATCACGGGACTGGAACTGCAAGCTACGGTCGTCGATCTGGACAACAAGCCTTTGCAGACGAAGACGGTCATTCCCATTCCGCGCATGCAACCAGAGCTTGCGCCGAACAAAGTCCTCGTCGTGCCGATCCGCATGGAAGGCTTCAAGAAAGACGACGTGCGCGCCAACATACAGATCGCCGTGACGGGCGTGATCGTAAAGTAACTCGCGCTAACGGCGACTTAATTCTCACTTGCCGTAAATAAATCTTCCAGCGGATTGCCGACGGGCTGCACGGAGACGAGCCGCGCACCGGCCGCGCGCACGCACGCGAGCGCGGCGTCTACTTCCTGCTCGGACGGCACTTCGACGCGCGCCCCGCCGGGCGTCTGCGTGACCTCGACGCTCGCCAACGCGCGCAACGCCGTGCGCAGACGTTCCGCGCTCGCGCCCGCGACGATCAGTTCCATCGCGCGCGTGCCGGTGCGGCGGCGCAAGTCTTCCAGCCGGCCGGAGTGCGCGAGCCGCCCCCCTTGCAAAATGGCGGCGCGATCACATAGCACTTCGATGTCGGCGAGTATGTGCGAGCAGAGAAAGACGGTCACGCCTTTTTGCCGCAGGCTCGCGATCAGATCGCGCACCTCGCGCCGGCCCAGAGGATCAAGCCCGCTCATCGGCTCATCCAAAAAGACGATCTCCGGATCGTTTACGAGCGCCTGCGCCAACCCGACGCGCTGCAACATGCCTTTCGAGAATTTGCGCAACTGCTTGCCCCAACTCGCTTCGTCGAGCCGCACGAGCGAGAGCAACTCTTCGGCACGCTGTGCGCAATCGCGGCGCGTGTAGCCGAATAGCTCGGCGCAGTAGGCGAGAAACTCGCGCGCGGTCAGATAGTCATAGAAGTATGGATGTTCGGGCAGATAGCCGATGCGCGCGTGCGTGGAGATGTCGTTGATGTCGCGGCCGAGAATCATCGCGCGCCCGGCGGTCGGGTAGATGAGCCGCATCAAGAGTTTCATCGTGGTGGACTTGCCCGCGCCGTTCGCGCCGAGGAAGCCGAAGATTTCGCCGCGCTCGACCGTGAGCGACAGATCGTCCAACGCGCGCACGCGCCGCTTGCGCACGAAGCCGACTTCGTAATCCTTCGATAGTTTCTCGATCTCAAGTGCCACTGTCATATTGTTTCGTCCCACTACTTGCGCAAAATTTCCGATTTCTCGCCCGGCTCGACATCGCAGTTCCATTCACAAGTCGGCCCCACAATGACGTAAGCCACGCCTGATGGATCGAGCGGCGCGCCGCTCATGTCCAACTGAAAGCGCGCGGCGCGCAGCACCGGCACAACCTCGCGCCACGCAGCGGGGCAACGACCCGCGTGCTCATGGAAGACGGCGAGTAAGCGGCGCAACGCATCGCGCTCATCCCACGATTGCAGTTGCAACAGACGCTTGGCGGCGAGGTCGCGCATTTGCTCGTCGTCGGCCTGCTCGAACATGCGTTGATAGATTTCGCGCGCGGTCGCGCGGCTGCCACCCTGTGAAGACATTTGCGCGGCCATCGCGTCCATCCAGCGCGGCGCGCCGGCGATCTGCGCGCCTTGTTGATACGTCGCCGCCGCTTCTTGAAAGCGGCCGCGTTGCCAGTAGATATAACCGAGATGTTGATAGAGTCGCCACGTCTGCGGGTTCGCCGCGATGCCTTTGCGCGCGAGTTTGATCGCGGCCTCGACATCAAGCGCGGGCAGCACGACCGCGCCGTATTCGTAGGCAGGCAGGAACTGCGGATCGAGCGTCGTCGCGCTGTCGAGCAAGGGCGCGAGCATCGTCAGCCCGACGGAGTTGAGATTGTCGAGTTGAATATCGCCTTGATAGGCGTGGATTTTGCGCCCGACGTATTGCAGCGAGCGCATCCAGTACCAGTCGGCGACCAGCCCGTTGAAGCCGAGACTCATGCGCCGCGCGGCGGCCGGCGTGACATAGAGTTGCTCCGTCTGTTGCGCCACGTCGGGGAGGTGACGCTGCTGCAACCAACGCGACAGCACGGCGGAGAGACCAAGACCGAGCGCGATGACGACGAGCAACGCCAACTCGCGGCGCGTCAGGCGCGCGAGCAACCACTTACTCTCAGCCTGCTCTTGAATCGTTGCCGTGCGCATGTCTGACTGACCTCTGACCTCTGTTATTTGAAGTTGCGCCGATTGAAGACGAAGGTGGCGGCGGCGAGTAAGACGGCGATGTAAAGAAGCGCGTAGGCGATGGCCGCGGCGAAGGCGGCCGGTGCGGGCGCGATGCCGTGGCCGGCATCAGTGATCTGCATGTAGTGCGACAGGTTCGGCAGCAAGTAGAAGAGTGCGCTGAAGAAGAAGCGCGCCGCTGTCGTGCCCGTCGCGGTGGCCAGCGTTTTCAAGTCGGCGCTGAAATGGCCGATGATGAAGACGGCGAAGGTCAAGAGCGCGGAGAGCGCGGGCGACGAGAACGAAGAGAAGAGCAATGCGAGCGCGACGACGATCATCAGCTCGACGTAGATGAGCGCGATGGCGGGCCACACGCGCAGCGCCAATGGATCGTAGCCGCGCCGCACGAACATGAGCGCGAGCGAGACGCCAATGCCCATTACTAACACATTGACCGCGAGCGTCAGGCACAGACCCAGATACTTGCCGAGCAGAAATTCGCCGCGCCCCACGGGCTTCGCGAGAATCGCATAGAGCGTGCGCCGCTCGATCTCTTTATAGACCAGTCCTGTGCCCACGAAGATGGCGATGAACGTGCCGAACAGGAGCATCGCGCTCAAGCCGAGATCGACGATGATCTTGGCTTCTTGCGCGGCCGATAGTTCGCCCAGGAAGATCGCGCCGACCGTGAGTAAGAGGACGAAGAGGACGAGATTGTAGAGCACGCGGTCGCGCACGGCTTCGCGAAAAGCGTTGCGCGCAATGGCCGCGATGCGATGCGCCGCCGTGCCGTTGGGGCGGGGCGATGCATCGGCCGCGCTGTGCGTGTCGTACTTCCGGGTCAAACGTTCCGCAATTGTGATCGAGCTAAGCATAAGCAGCAACGCGTGGATGATTAACTGTTAAGGCCGCGTGGCTACTGATTAGAGCGCAACGGACGCGGCGAGGATAGCATAAATACAAGCGGCCTGAATGAGACTGCGGGGGCGGAAACTTTCACTTCCGCCCCCGCAGTTGAGGTCATGCCGTGAGGCTGAAGTTCGCTTACTGGATCGGCGTGCCCGGTGCGGCGCGCGTACCGGCGGCTGCGGCCTGGACGCCGTAAATGACGCCGGCTTCGTTCGAATAGAAGCTGCGCGTGCCCGTGCCGGTGATGGGGTTGAACGCCTGCGGGACAGAGGTTACGTCATACTGCGCGGGCGGGCCGGCGGCAATGCCGGTCACGTCGAACGTGTAGCCGCTCTTGTTGCCGCCCGCGAGTACGCTGTCAATGAGCGCGCCGGCGAGCAGCGTCGGCCGGTCGGCGTAGTTTAGGTTCTGCCCCGAGGTGGCGAAGTAGGTGGCCTCAGCCGAGTTGAGCGAGCGCATGGACGCGATGGCCGAGCCTTCGTTGGCAGCGCGCCGCGAGGCGAGCAGGTTGGGGATGGCGATGGCGGCGATGATGCCGATGATCGCGACGACGATCAAAAGCTCGATGAGGGAGAAGCCCTTCTGGCCTTTTTT
>JANMAD010000412.1:0-20554 GCA_031359515.1 Acidobacteriota bacterium
GCGCGGTTATGACGGCCTGGTTGATGTCGGATACTCGAAGCACTTTAGAGTCAATCATGGTGAAAACGAGTTCGCGCGTGGCGACCATCACGTCAACGGTATTGAGAGTTTCTGGAGCTTTGCTAAGCGCAGACTTCAGAAGTTCAATGGGGTCTCTGACCGCACCTTCTACTTGCACCTCAAAGAGTGCGAGTATAGGTTCAATCATCGGAACAAAGACTTGAGTAAATTACTGCTCAAGTTGCTTGAAAAATATCCGCTCTAGATCAAGTTTGCTTCTCTAGAGCCTAGCTTAATATGAAAAGGGCGATAGCCTCTGCGCTATCGCCCTTTAAATTTTTACCTATGTGCTTGTTACTGCGCCGCGGTGTTTTGCAGCACGACCAGTGCGTGCGCGAGTTCGGCGCGGGTGAGCGCGGCCTGCGGGCGGAAGTTTAGATTGGCGGTGGTGAGTAGCCCGTGCCTGAGCGCGACGGCGACGTAGTTGTGCCAACGGGTCGGGATGAGATTGATGTCCAGCACACCGAGCAGCGCGCCGTTGTTCGCGTCCACTTCCGCTTGCAGTCCGGCCGCGCGCACAAGCGCGACTGCCGCCGTTGCCCGATCAACGGCCGCGTCCGGCGCGAAGTTGCCCGTCGTGCTGTCGGGGAAGAACGCACCGCCGGGCGCGTGTTGCACGCTCTCCACATAGAGCATCGTCGCTTGATCGCGCACGTCGCGATAGCTCGATTGCGCGGGCAGATATTGCGGCGCGCGACCCGCCATGACGAGCGCGGCGGCCAGATCGGCGCGGCTCACACTGTGGCCGGGCCGGAAGTTCGCACCGACCGGTTGCATGACGAAGGTGCGCAACGCTTGATTGATGTCGCTCCGCGCTTCCGCGCTCACACCGCCGAGGTCGCGCAAGGGCGTGTACTCAGCGTGCCCTGTCTCAAGCACGCCGACGAATGGCTGCGCCGTGCCGACCGCACCGAGCGTGTTCGTCACGCGCACGCGCCACGCGCCCGCCGCCGGTGCGTTGATCACCGCCCGCTCGCGCTTGCCGGTCAGACCGGGTAAGTTCAGCATGTTCACGTCCGCTTGCTTGGTGTCGCTCGCGTCGTACATGGCAAGACCGAGATCGTTCACGCTGAGCGAGCTCCACGCCACATCCATCGCCGCGAAGAGCGCGTTCTGGGGCACACGCACCGGCGCGCTGAAGGACGTGCCCGGTTGCACCGTGCCGTTGATCTGTTGCAACGGATCATTAACGAAGCGCACCTGCCCGCGATTCTGCGTCGCGCGGAATGCGCCCATGCGTCGCTGCGGGAAAGCGGCTTCCAACACGGCCGCGTGCGCGTTCAACATACCCGCGCCGACTTCGTGCGCATAGTACGAGGGCATCGGCGTCGCCGTGCGCGCGAGTATGTCGCGCACCTGTGCAGGCACGAGCCGCGGGTTGGCTTCGAGCATCAAAGCGATTGTGCCCGTCACCTGCGGCGCGGAAAAACTCGTGCCGCTCGCGGTCGTGTAGTAGGGCAGCAAGGCGGGCGGAATGTTCTGCCCGTCGTTGTTGACAGCGACGCCTTCCGCGCCGGTCTGCGTGATGCCTGTCGCGCGCAAACTGGTGATGCCGACGCCGGGCGCGACGAGCGTCGGGCGGAAGAGCGAACTAGCGAACTCGCCGCGTGATGAGAATGAGGCGAGCCGGCCCTGAAAGTCGGTTGCGCCAACGCTGATGACCCACGGCGCGACGGCGTAAGGATTCAGCGTGTGCATGCCGGGCCCCGTGTTGCCGGCGGAGACGACGACGTTGATGCCTCTGTCCGTCAACATCTTCGTCGCGATGTTGACCGGATCGTTCGTGTCATAGACGGTCGCGGCCGAGAAACTACAATTGACGACGCGCACGCCGAGCATGCCGCCGCGCAGTAAGAGATAGTCGAAGCCGTCCAGCACGTAGAAGAGATTCACGTCGCCCGCGCCGAGGCCGACGACTCTCGCGTTCGGCGCGACGCCCGTGTATGCGCCGCCGGAGCGCACACCATTGCCCGCGATCACGCCCGCGACGAATGTGCCGTGCCCGTAAGCCTGATCGGTCGTGGGCACGTTCTCCACATCGGTCGGATAGTTGAAGCCCGCGCCCGCGCCGAGCGTATCGGCGAGTTTGACGTTCTGCGCGACGCGGCCCGCGAGGTCGTTGTGCGTGCCGTCCACGCCGGTGTCAAGCACCGCCACGGTGACACCGCGCCCTGTGTACGGCAGCCCCGCGTTCCGGTTGCTCAAGTCAGTGTCGCGTAAGGCGCGCTCCGCGCCCGTCACACCGCGCCCCGGATCGGCCGTGAACTGCAAAGTGCGGTTGCCGTAGATCGAGCGGATGGCGGGCAGGTGCGAGACAGCGACGATCTGATCGCGCGTGCCCGTGACGATGACGACGGGCAGCACGCGGAAACGTGTGCCGCCGACGAAGCCGAGTCGTTGCAGGTCGGCGAGGTCGGCATCGGTTGGCAAGTGATGAAAGACGAGCGCGCAGTTGACCGTGCTGTCGTCGGTCATGCGATTGAGCGCAAGCGCAAGCTCAAGGTCAATACTCTGGAGACCGGAGCGTGGCACGGCATCCGCGCCGGTCATGGCGATCCCGTCCGCCCCCGTCATCGCGATGCCGTCTGCGCCGGTGACGGTGATGCCGTTAGGTTTCGTGATGGTGATGTTATCTGCGCCGGTCACGGCGATGCCGTTGGGCGAGATGGCAAGCGTGCGCCCGTCGGGCAGGGCGATAATCGCGACGCCATCTGCGCCGGTCACAGCGATGCCATCCGCGCCCGTGACCGCAATGCCGTCCGCGCCGGTCACCGCGATGCCGTCCGCGCCGGTCGTCGCAATGCCATCCGCGCCGACGATGTGCGCCGCGTCCGCGCCGGTGACCGCAATGCCGCTCGGTTGCCGCATGACGAGCGAGTCGGCCATATAGCGTGTGCCGTCCGCGCCCGTGACGGCGATGCCGTCAGCCCCGGTCATCGCAATGCCATCTGCGCCGGTGACCGCGATGCCGTCCGCGCCCGTCACTGCGATCCCGTTCGCGTCGGCATAGGGCACACCGTCCGCGCCGGTCATCGCAATGCCGTCCGCGCCGGTCATGGCGATACCATCCGCGCCGGTCATGGCAATGCCATCTGCGCCGGTAACGGCGATGCCGTCTGCGCCCGTGACGGCGATGCCGTCTGCGCCGGTGACCGCGATGCCGGCGTGAATCGTGCCGGCGGCGAGCAGCCAGACGAGTGCGAGCGCCGTTAGTTGCCGTGCTCTGTGCAAGAATTTAGTGTTCATCACGAGTCAAGAAAGTGATGCCCTGAACATCTGTAGAACTGTGTCGCTTGCAGCCAAGGGGGTTAGTCCCAATGCGCGTCGTTAGCCGGGACGCGCTTACGAGGTTTGCACTTGCGGTCGGGGAGCGAAAAATTACCACAGACCGCGCGAATTTGCCAGCGACCAGGAGCGGTTTTACCCACCTCATTAGTCTCCGCGAGCGCGCACCCGTGCGTGCGCCCGCCTGTCAGTCTCAAGCCATCAATTGCCGGTAGAGTTTTTGCGTCTCGGCAGCCGGCTCGACGCCAAGCTCTTTGCGCAACAGGCGACGCAACAAGTCGTACTGCTCTTTGACCGCGCCGCGATTGCCGAGCGCGCCGTGCGCCCGCAACAACATGCAATGCACGTCCTCGCGGAACTGATCGTCGCGCAAAATCTCCTGCGCCAGTTGCATCGTGCGCGGCCAGTCCGCCGCCGCTTGCGCCGTGACGGCGAGGGCTTCGAGCATGCGCAGATATTGTTCCCGATAGTAAGCGCGCTGTTCCTCGACCCACTCGTCATAAGTGCCCTGCATGAAGTCGCCGCGATAGAGCGCGCACGCTTGTTCGTACAACTCGATCTGGCGCTCACGTTTGCCCGCACGACGGGCCGCTTCTGCTTCCGTCACCAGCCGGTCGAACTCTTCCGTGTCAATGCTATAGGCGAAATCTTGACTGAGCAGATAGTCGCCATCGCGGTAGAGCAAGAAGTTTTGCTTGAGCGGTTGCCGGCTGTTCAAAGCCTTGCGGATGTGCGAGACGGTCGGGTGAAAATTCTTTTCGACGGCATCGAAGTCAGCCTCGCCCCAGAAGGTGTCTATGATCGTGTCTTTCGATGCGCGCCGATGCCGCCGCGAGACGATGAAGCAGAGGATGTCGCGCGCACGCTTGGTCGTCCATGCGTCGGCGGCGAGCGGGCGCGCCGGGTCGCGATAAATCTCGACGGAGCCGAGCATCTTGATCGTGAGATCGGCGGTGGGCTTCGGCAGCACGACGGGCGCGGCCGGGGCCGACGCGACTTGCGGTGCAGTTGCCGGGGCTGTAGTCGCAGGCACGCGCTCGCGCAAGTCCGCCGGCAACAGTTCACTGACTTCGGGCAATTGGAAGAGCGCGGGCTGGCGCGCGATCTCGCGTTGCAGCCAATCCTCATAATCGTAGCGGGCCGCGAGGTCGAGGGCGCGGCGCAGGTGCGCGAGCATCGCCGGTTCGTCGCCCGTCCGCTGCCGGGTGGCAGCGAGCGCCATGCAGGCCTGCGCTTCGTAATAGTAGAGCTGCTGCCCGTGGAAATATTGCAGCATCGGCTCAAGTTCGGCGACGGCTCGCGCGGTGTCGCCCTGCGCGAGCAAGACGCGCCCGTGCGCCAGCCGCGCACTATGTGTGCCATCCTCATTGCCGGCTGCGGTGCGCGCTGCGATCAGGCGTTCGAGCAACGTGCGCGCCGCCGCCAAGTCGCCCGTCTGCAAGTGCAAGAGCGCCTGCTCCTCTTGCACCTCGAAGCGCCAGACCTCAAGCCCGGCTTGCTCGTAGGCGCGCACGGCCAAGTCGTAGAACTCGGCGGCGCGCGGCGCATCATAGCGTTTGCGATAGAGGTTGCCGTATGTCTCCAGTACCTCGCCGCTGAGCGCGGTCATGTTGAAGAGTTGACAGCGTTCCATCGCACGCACGAGATGTTGCTCGCAAGCCGCCAGATCGCCGCGAAAGAGATGGCAGCGCGCGATGTTCAGATAAGCGGGCACGTCCTGCGGCAACGGTTGCGCTTGCTCGTCGGGAAGCATGCGGCGAAACCAGCGCAACGCCTCGCCGAAGTCGCCGCGCACCATCGCGGGCAGCCCCAGATTGTGCGCGATCAAACGCACGTGATACTCGTCGCGCCCCTCTTCGGCCGCCTGCAACGCTTCACGAAAGACGCGCTCGGCCTCTGTGCGCTGGCCCATGAAGAACAGACACAAGCCGCGCGTGTTGCCGCACTTGATACGCACGGGCGCGTCGTCGTCTGTCAGCGCGACCGCGCGGTCGAGATAGGCGAAAGCGGTTTGAAACTCGCCGCGCCGGCGCTCGATGGTGGCGAGCGAGTGGAGGGCTTCGGCCTCGCCGGTCTTGTCGTCCTGTTCGTGCAAGAGCGTGGCGGCGCGGCGGAAGAGTCCTTGCGCGGCGTCGTACTCGCCGCGCAAACGCGCGATCTCTGCGCGGTGCGCGAGCGCACGCGGATACTCCGCGATGATGTGGTCGGGGATCGCCGCAACGAAGGAGATGAGCGACGAGAACGCGCCGGTCGCGATCCACTGTTCGCCTTTGGCGGCGATGATCTCGGCGGCGCGCCCGTAGTCTTCGGCCGCGAGCAGATGGCGCACGGCCTGCTCCCATTGCCCGCGCTCGATGAAATAACCGGCATAGCGCGCGTGCTCTGCGGCCACGCCCGTGTGCCCGATCTCCGCGTGCAGGCGGCGGCGCAGGAAATCGCGGAAGAGCGGATGCAAGCGAAATTCTTCGCCGCGCCCGTCGCTCGCCACCGTGAGAAAGACGTTGCGCCGCACGAGCGTCGGCAGCAGCGTGTTGCAGTTTGCGCCCGGATGGAGCCGCCCGCACACGTCCGCTTCGACGCGCTCAAGGAGCGAGACGCGCAGCAAGAGTTGTTGCACTTCCGCTGGCTCGTCAGCGAAAACTTCTTCGGCGAAGTAGTCGAAGATGTCGCGCTCGGACTGGCGCAGGATTTCGACGAGGTCGGGCGCGCCGCTCGCTTCGCCGCCGCGCGCGAGTGCCTGTCGTTGCGCGACCTGGCGGACGAGTTGTAGCGCGGTGATCCAGCCATGCGTGCGCTCGCGATACTCGGCGAGTTGCACGGGCGTCAGTTCGAGATCGAAAACTTTACGGAAGAGCTCCTGCGTCTCGTCGTCGGTGAAAAGGAGTTCTGCGCGATCAATGATCGTCAGCGCATGCTGCGCACGCAGGCGCGCGAGCGCGAGCGGCGGCACGTCGCGCGAGATGATGATGACGTGGATCACGTCGGGCAAGTAAGCGAGCAAACGATCCACGACCGCATGGACGGGCGTCTCCGCGCCGAGATGATGATAATCATCGAGCACGACGATCAACTGCTGATCGACGAGATCGAGCACTTCATTCAGCAACACGTCCACCGCACGCTCCGGTTGCTGCGCGACCTCAGCCGCGGCCTGCTGCAAGTAAGCGAGCGTGGCCGCGCCGAACGCAGCGACGTGCTGCTTGATGCCGTACGCGAGATAGCCGAGGAAGACGAACGGGTCGGCGTCTGTATGATCAAGTTGATACCAGATGTACGGGCGCGCGTGCGTGCGGACGAAATCGGCGACGAGCGTGGTCTTGCCTGAGCCGGCGTTGGCGGTGACGAGCGTGACGGGATGGACGAGGTTCGTTTGCAGGCGTTCGATCAAGCGCGGACGTTGCAGGAGCGCGGGCGCGGGGCGCGGCGGCAGCAATTTGGTGCGCAGGAAGAAGGCAGGCGCAATCATCCCGCCCGCCTGCGATGGCGGCGCAGAGTGCGCGAGCGGTTGCGTATCCTGACGACGCGGCCTATTGCTCATTCTGTGCCCACGCGAGGTGCAATCACAACGAACCTGTGGAGGAAGTAAGGCGTGTCTGAAGTGAGACAGCAACACGCTTGCAGCGCAATGGCTCAGGAGTTCTACCTGAGTGGCTGCGGTGCGCGCAAGCGGTTACCATTCGCCTGCGCAGCCGGCAAAACAAGCTGTGCCCGCTCAGGTGGCGCGCAAAGGTTTGGCCATGCCTTTCACTAACTGCAAACGCGCACGCGCTTCTTCAGGCGCGTGCGCTGCGGCCAGATGCTCATTATCTCTGCGTCGTGCGGCCAGATCGCGCGCCGCCGCATCAAGCGCCGCCGCGCGCCCGCGTGTGATCGCGAGTAGCCCAGCGCCGGCTTCAGGATATAGTCCGTAGCTCGCGAGCAAATCGGCCGCCTCGGCTTGCGTGAACAAGAGCGCGGCTTCGTCCAGCACGCGCAACGTCTGCTTCGAGCGTAGCCGCCAGAGCGGCGCAGGCGGGAGCGTCCGCCCGATCAGAAGCATGTGCGCCTCGGCCGGCAAAAGCGGCAGCAGGCGATGAAAGAAGGGCACGAACCAGTCGGCATCATACACCAGATGCAGGTCGTCTATGATCAAGAGCAGATGCTCGCTGGCTTCGAGCATGGTCATCTCATAGACGAACGACTCGGCGAGGAGCGCGGCCTCTGCGGGCGTCTGCGTGTCGCTCAAGAGCGCGAGCGTCTTGCGCCCGAAGCCGGGATGCTGTGTGCGCACGGCGGCGACGAGGTATTGCATGAAGACTTGCAACTCGGCGTCCGCCGCGTCCACCTTATACCAGCCGACGCGCCGGTCTGCGTGACGGGCGAAGTCGGTCGCGAGCAGCGTCTTGCCCGTGCCCGTGCGCCCGCAAACGATGGACGAGGCGCAACAGGTCATGCTCTCTGCGAGCGCGGCAAGCAAACGCGGGCGCGACAGACGCGGTAGCTCAGGGGGCACGACAATCTTATCGAAGACTAAAGCCATCGTTAATCTCTCTCTACTCTCCTCAATGTGGCGGCAGCAAGCGCGCCGTTCGCTCGGTCACGGGTGAGGCTTGCTGCGCAGGCAACGAACGACGGTCGGGCGCGGCCGGGGCTGACCCGCGCCAACCATAATCTTTATGCCCTAACGGACTTGAGGAATTCTTGAGGTGCGGGGCGCGGGCGGACCCAACTTGCTCATTAACTCTTGCAACGATAAGCGTTTCAGCCAATTCTCAAGCGCGACTGGCGTGCGGCTTGGCTTGGCCTTTCGCCGGTTTATGCGCCATCATGCTCGCCCAAGCAGCAGACGCGAGGAGAGAAAAAGCATGGCTGAACCACAGATTGCGCCCTACGGTACATGGCGCTCGCCGGTCACGTCGGAATTGATCGTGCGCGGCGCGGTGGGTTTGAACATGATCGCGCTCGACGGTGACGACTGTTACTGGATCGAAGTTCGTCCCTCCGAGGCAGGGCGCAGCGTCATCGTCCGCCGCACGCCCGACGGCGCGACGCGCGACGTAACGCCACCAGCCTTCAACGCGCGGACACGCGTACACGAGTACGGCGGCGGCGACTACTGCGTCCACGATGGCACGATCTATTTCGTCAACTTCACAGATCAACGGCTCTATCGCCAACCGCCCGACGGCGCGCCCGTCGCGCTCACGCCCGCCGGTGTCGATCTGCGCTACGCCGACATGACGTTTGACGCCAGCCGCCAACGATTGATCAGCGTGCGCGAAGATCACCGCGCCGCGCCGGAGCATGAGGCGGTGAGCACGATTGTCAGTCTCAAACTGGACGGCGCGGAAAAAGACGGGCGCGTGCTTGCCTCCGGTTACGATTTCTATTCGACGCCGCGCGTGAGTCCCGACGGCAGCCGCTTGGCGTGGCTGTGCTGGCAGCATCCAAACATGCCGTGGGACGGTTGCGAGTTGTGGGTCGCGGAGATTGCGGCGGACGGTTCGTTGGCGCAAGCGGCGTTGGTGGCGGGCGGCCCTGATGAGTCAATCTTTCAACCCGCGTGGTCGCCTGATGGCGTACTCCACTTCGTCTCGGATCGCAGTGGTTGGTGGAATCTCTATCGCGCGGGATGTGAGCCGGATGCAGTGCATGAGATCGGCGCGGGGTTTGAGCCGCTCTGCGAAATGGCGGCCGAGTTCGGCCGCCCGCAATGGGGCTTCGGCATGTCGGCTTACGCCTTTGCGACCACAACGCGCATCGTCTGCACATACATTGAGCGCGGCCTCGCGCGCCTTGCGCTGCTCGACACAACGACGCGGCGGCTTGAGCCGCTGGCCGTGCCTTACACGGACATCTCTTATCTGCACACGACGCCGACGCATGCCGTCTTCCGCGCCGGGGCAGCGACTGAAGGCGCGGCCGTCGTGCGCCGCAACCTAACGACAGGCGAGACCGAGACGCTGCGGCGCGGGAGCGACCTACGGATCGATCTGGACTACCTGTCCGTGCCTGAGCCGGTCGAGTTTCCGACCGAGGGCGGGTTGACCGCGCACGCCTTCTACTATCCGCCGCGTAATCGCGATTACGTCGCCCCGCGTGACGAGCGCCCGCCGCTCTTAGTCAAGAGTCATGGCGGGCCGACCTCTGCGGCGTCGCCCGCGCTCAACCTCAACATTCAGTATTGGACGAGTCGCGGCTTCGCTGTGCTGGATGTGAACTATGGCGGCTCGACCGGCTATGGGCGCGCCTATCGGCAACGGCTCAACGATCAGTGGGGCATCGTGGACGTGGACGATTGCGTGAACGGTGCGCGTCATCTGATCGCGCAAGAATTGGCGGACGCGGCGCGGTGCGTGATCGCCGGCGGCAGCGCGGGCGGCTATACGACGCTCGCCGCGCTCACCTTTCGTAATCTGTTCAAGGCGGGCGCGAGCCACTACGGCGTCAGCGATCTCGGCGCGCTCGTGCGCGACACGCACAAGTTCGAGTCGCGCTATCTTGATCGTTTGATCGGGCCGTACCCGGAGCGCGCGGACATGTATCACGCGCGCTCGCCCATTAACTTTACCGCCCAACTCGCCTGCCCGATCATTTTCTTCCAGGGACTCGAAGATAAAGTCGTGCCGCCGAATCAGGCGGAGTTGATGGTTGAAGCGCTCAAGCGTAAAGGCTTGCCGGTCGCCTACGTGCCATTCGCGGGTGAGCAGCACGGCTTCCGCCGCGCCGAGAATATCAAGCGGGCACTCGATGGCGAACTCTACTTCTACGCGCGCGTCTTCGGCTTCGCGCTCGCCGATGAGGTTGAGCCGGTGCCTATTGAAAACATCTAAAGCCGCCTGTGCTTTACTTCAATAGTTTAAAGAATCAACACCCAACAATAGCGGATTGTGCCGGCCTATGGCCCAAGAGTACTGTCCTCTTTTGTCTGCCGATGCGCGGTCAAAGTGCAGCTACCACACAGCCACATTGAACCCCCAGCTGTGCTAAGTGTTCTGTCCACCTAACAGGCCTTCTCTTTGGGAATAGGTGAAGATTCTGCACTCTTTTTAACCAAGCACGCGTACCAGATAGCGGTTGCCAGCTACGAAAAAATGGGCATGAAATTCAAAAAAATGGACAGACCTCGTGGCCTATAGTAGATAGTGTTGTCGCCTTCGACACGCTAAAAGCGAATCTATGAGCGATTTAACCTCTTTATAAACATTGCGCACGGAACTGGCATAGCCTTTGCTGATTAACAAGTAAGTGCTTTAACTAAGAGCCATTTTTAAGGAGCGTCAAAACAAGAAGCCGAAGAATTTAATGGCGCAATTGTTCAAACCGCAAGGAGATGGTCTTTAACTTAAAATCCGTAATAAGTAACATCTCTTAGTTACCGCAAAGTACTTGGGGTCGCTAGCTCCAAGTCTCATTCCCAAATTGACTGAAAGCCAACAGGAGGCTCTGAATGTCTTTTCTATCTCATCGCCCGGTTGCTAAAGGTATCTCTCGTGCCTTTACAGCCCTGTTTCTACTGGTCGTGTTAACAGGGGGCGCGCTGGCGCAAACTGAGACCGGCCAAATTGTCATCAACGTTACCGATCCGACAGGCGCAGTGGTGCCCAATGCCGCTGTTGTTGTCAAGTCAGTAAATACGGGCGCTACGCGCAATGTGACTACCGCTGATGACGGTAGTGCCACGATCACCAATCTACAACCTGGCACTTACGAGGTGACGACAACCGCGACCGGCTTTGCCCCGCTCCCGCAAAAGGTTGATGTCGCAATCGGTGGGAAGATTACGATCAACTCTCAGTTGAGCGTTGCTGCTATTTCTGGTGAAGCCGTAAACGTGGTTGCGAGTGAGGGCGGCGTCGAGGTCAACACGCAGTCGCAAGAGTTGTCCAACGTCGTATCCGGCACTCAGCTCCGCGAGCTGCCCAGCTTGACCCGTAACCCGTATGACTTCGTTGCCTTGTCAGGCGGCGTGGCCAGCGACCCCGGCGGCTCCACCGGCCGCGGCGTGGGCGTGTCCATCAACGGTCAGCGTGCCGCAAGCACCAACATTCTGCTCGACGGGGGCGAAAACGTGGATACCTTCGGGGCTGGCGTCGGGCAGACCGTGCCGCTTGATTCGGTCTCGGAGTTTCGTGTCATCACGAACAATTTCACGGCTGAATACGGGCGTGCCTCCGGCGGGATTGTGAACGTCGGGACCAGAAGCGGGACCAACGAGTTCCACGGCACGCTGTACGAGTTCAACCGCGTCTCTCGTCTGGCCTCGAACAGCTTCGATAACAATGCTAATGGCCTGTCGAGGGAGCACTTCACCCGCAACCAGTTCGGCTACTCTGTGGGCGGCCCGATTCTGAAGAATAAGTTGTTCTTCTTTAGCAGCACCGAGTGGACGCGCGTGCGCAGTGCGCGCAATGTCATCAACGTGGTCCCAACGCCACAGTTGATTGCAGCTTCCAATGCTAATACGCGCGCGTTCTTTGCCGCCTTCCCGCTGGCCACTCAGATCAACGGCCCCATCTCGACTGTGGCTCAAACGTGTCCGGCAGCTAATTGCGGGGCCTTCTCTGCTCTTGCCCCCAACCTGCCAGCGTTCGGGCAGGTGCGCTACAGCGTGCCGGCGGATGTCGGAGCCGGTTCGCCGCAGAATAGCTACCAGAGTGTCGAGCGGGTTGACTACAACCTTAGCGACAAGACCCAGATTTATGGTCGCTATGCGGTGGACAAAAACGACTTCTTCGCGGGCACTAACAACTTCAGCCCGTATCAGGGCTTCAACACCGGGTCGACGAACTTCAATAACAACATTCTCATCAATGGGACTCACACCTTCTCGCCTCGTGTCACCACGCAGCTTAAGGCGGTTTACAACCGCTTGAATAACCTACAGCCGCTTGGGGCGCAGCCGGTTGGGCCTACGCTTTACTTGACCGGCACCGCCGGTCAGCAACTCGTCGGTCAAGGTGTGGCATTTCCCGGTTACTCCGCGTTCTCGCCCGGCAATGCGATCCCTTTCGGCGGGCCGCAGAACCTGACGCAGTTGTACTCGGATACGAACTATACGCTCGGCAAACACCAGTTCCGCTTTGGCGGCACCTACGTCTACTTGCGGGACAACCGCGCGTTCGGCGCATATCAGGAAGCTACCGAGCAGTTAGGGTCGAACGTTAGAACCGGCCTGGGTAACTTTGTGACGGGGACCCTGACCCTGTTCTCGGCCGCGGTCTTTCCGCAAGGCAAGTTCCCCGGCGATACTCTGACCTTGCCGGTTAGCCCGCCCGATTTCACGCGCAGCAACCGTTACCACGATTACGCGCTCTACGCGCAGGATTCGTGGCGCGTGCGTTCGCGCGTGACGCTGAACCTCGGTGTGCGCTACGAGTACTTCGGCGTCCAGCACAACAAACACCCGGAGTTGGATTCTAATTTCTACCAGGGGTCGGGCAGCACGCTACAGGAGCGTATCCGTAACGGCAGAGTCTTTATTGCGAAGGACAGCCCCGTCGGCGGCCTCTGGCGGCCGGATCGTAATAACTTTGCGCCGCGGCTTGGGATCGCCTGGGACGTTTTCGGCGATGGTAAGACGAGCTTGCGCGGTGGCTACGGCATCGCTTATGAGCGGAACTTCGGCAACGTCACGTTCAACGTGATCCAGAATCCGCCGAACTACGCGGTCATCTCGCTCAGCACGGCGGACGTGGCGGGAGGAGTTATCCCGATCACGCTCAATAATTCCGGCCCGCTGGCCGGTAGCGGTGGCACCAAGCAATTCCCGCGGCCTAGCTTGCGGTATGTGCGGGAAGACATCAGAACGGCTTACTCGCATCTCTACAGTGCCTCGTTGGAGCACCAGTTGTTCGAGAACACAGTCATGTCCGTCGAGTACTCCGGGTCGAAAGGCGTTGACCTCTACTCGCTGGAGAACATTAACAAAGCTGGTACAGGGCTGAGGTATCTCAACAGCAACGCGCCGGTACCGGCGGGCTTTAGCCCCTCCACCCGCCTGAATGGTCAGTACAGCAACTTCAACACGCGCGCCAACAACGGAAGGTCGCGCTACGATGCGCTGATTCTAGGTATGGAAAGCAGCAACTTCCGGCGGCTGGGATTGCAGATGACGGCGCGTTATACGTGGTCTAAGGCAAAGGACAACCTCAGTTCGACGTTCAGCGAATCGAGCAACAACTTCAACCTTGGCCTGCTCGATCCGTTTAACCCCGATCTTGACTACGGCAATGCCGACTTCGACATCCGGCACCGGTTCTCCGGCAGCATGAACTGGGAATTGCCGTTGGCTCGCCACTCCGAGGGCGCGGTCAAGGCGTTGCTCGGCGGGTGGACCGTTACGGGTGTGCTCGTAGCCAGAACCGGAACGCCGTTCACGCTGTTCGATTGTAGTCAGGCGAATCTTACCACCTGCATCCGTGCCGAGTTGAACGGCCCGGTGAACTTCAGCGGCAACGGACGCGGCACTGATATTGGTACTCCGAATCGCTTCAACTACATCAACCTGAGCGGTTTGGTACCGAGTACGTTTGTCGATCCCTTCTCAGGTGGTACAGAGGTGGGGCCGTTCCCGGCGGACATGTCCAGGCGCAATGCCTTCCGTGGGCCGGGGTTCTGGAACGTGGATGCCGGTCTCTACAAGACGATCAGCGTCACCGAGAAGTACCGCCTGCAAATCCGCGGCGAGTTCTACAACATCTTCAACCACCCGAACTTGTTCGTAAGCAGTGGGGAGGCTGATCTTTCCTCTCAGGATTACGTGCCGGCCTTCTTGGATGGCAAGCGCAACATCCAACTAGCGCTCAAGTTCATTTTCTAACTTTCAAGCAACTGAAAGTTTGGGGGGGGGCCGTAAGGCTCCCCTTTTTTTCGTAAGATGGTCGGTAAGCTGCAAGCCCATGTTCCTATATAGCAACAGTCTGGGCGCAAATTTGAGCGGTGACTGCTTGCATGATAACTTGTCCAAGCGACATTCTAAGGCTCGCCTTGCGGCGGCGATCTTTAACTTGAGTGCAGCATACATGGGTTGCCTCGGCACAGTTACGGAGTGAACATCTATGCGCTGTCCATCGCATTACAGGCGCGTGCGCCTCAACTGGATTATGGCCTCTTTGCGCAAAACCTCTTATTGTTTTGCCGGATGCGGACTGCTGCTCGCAGTGACGGCACTTTGGGCGCAAACACCAGCCCGGAAAGCGGTTTATATTCCTTATCAGGATGCGCAGCCGATTCTGGGCGCGCTGGATGAAATTCTCCCCGCAGAGTTGAAAGGCAACCCCCCGGCTGAACAGATGTCCTTGTGGCCGGGCTGGGTCGCCCGCCGCGACGCTGCCATCCGCACTCGGCTAGCCCAGGGTGATGATGACTCGCTCGTCAACTTCCTACTGTTTGGCACTTCTTACACTAAACAGCCGCGTATTACACCAACGCAGATCGCGGAACTAGGACAGAATGGGTTGGTCTCATCCGCTAACGCAACGCCAGCGGCGCGACGCCTCCAAACCGTCCTTCAGGGGCGCATGGATGATATGCTGCGCGCCTTGGCTGCGCCGAGAGGGAATGAGCGTTTATTGTTCGCGCGCCGGTTACTGGTTGAGCGAGAAAACCTGCGCCTTAGTACTCCGGCCGGGCAAGCCCAAGTGAAACAGCAATTGCTGGCGAATTTGGTGCGGGTGCTTAACGAAGCTGCGGGGTACGCGCACACATTAGAGGCGGCGCGTTTACAGGGTGACGCGAGCGAAGAGTTCGCCGAGCGCTCCACCCTCTTTCGCACACGCGGGCTCTCCTCAGATACCTCCCTGCTACCCAACTACGCAATTGAAGAGTCGCTCAAGGCAATGCAGGCGCAGCGGTTGATCACGAACGGGAGCGTGCGCCGGATCGCCATTATTGGCCCCGGCTTGGATTTTACGGACAAGCAGGATGGTTATGATTTTTACCCGCAACAAACGATCCAGCCTTTCGCCATTATGGATACGCTCGTCAGGTTGGGGCTTGCGCGCCCCGAGACGCTGCAAGTCACTACGTTAGACCTGAGCGCACGAATCAATGAGCACCTCGCTAATGCCCGACGCCGTGCGCTAAGCGGACAAGGTTACGTCGTGCAACTGCCCCGCCCGCTCGCGGCGCAGTGGAAGCCTGAAGCAGTTAGTTATTGGGAGCACTTCGGCAATCAGATCGGCACCCCTGTGCCACCGGCACCTGTGCCGGCTAACACGGATGACTTAAAGATTCGCGCGGTGCGGATGCGGCCAAATATTGTCTCGCGCCTTGCACCCGTAGATTTGAACATCGTCCTGCAACGGCTTGAGCTTCCTGCCGCAGACCAATTCGATCTGATCATTGCAACTAATATTTTTGTGTACTACGACGTTTTCGAGCAAAGTTTGGCTATGGCCAACGTCGCGCGCATGCTGCGGCCCGGCGGTTACTTGCTGTCAAACAATGCACTGCTGGAACTGCCTACTGCGACAGTACGATCAGTCGGGTATTTGACCGTGGTATATTCCGACCGGCCCAATGATGGCGATCACATTGTTTGGTATCAGCATGCGCCTAAATAATCTGGAAGGCATCTCAAAATCTACTTTTAGCCTGGGGTTATGCGGTTTTCGAGGTTTTGGGATCAGTGTCAGTCGGCTTACCCGCAGCGAGAAATTCCGCCGCCGGGAAATAGTCAGACAAAGATTGCGGCCGGCGCTTTTGGCATTATAATCTCTGCCACCACTTTGGCCCGCAGTGCCGCTAATACTTGTCTCGCCTGTTATTAAAGGGAACGGATATGAGAATTACTCCCGTGTTGCCTGTCGCTCTCAGCATTCGATGCCTGTGCGTACTTGTTTGTTTGATGTCGCTGTTCGCGGTGACCGCGATAACGGCGCAGGCGCAGATCGGGGGGATCGATCCTGATCCGGGTGATCCCGGCTCGGGCGGCAGGAACACAATTCAGGGCACCGTCTATTTGCCTTCCGGCAGACGCTTGGATAGGCGGATGAGGGTCACACTGAGCGGTCTCAGAGGGGATTTCTCGACCATGACGGATGACAACGGAGCCTTCACCTTTCGCCGGGTAGTCGGCGGCACGTACATCGTGATTGTGGAAGCCGGCAAAGATTACGAGCCGGCGAACGAGCGAGTTGACCTCGTCGAATCGGGCATGCGGCGCGGTGGCTTCGGGCAAATCATCACGGTGCAGATTCAATTGCGAGCAACGGCAACGAATCTGAGTAAGCCCGGTGTCATCAATGCCGCCCTCGCCAGTGTGCCTAAGCCAGCATTGGAGCTTTATAACAAGGCCCTCAAATCAGCGCACGCGGGCAATAGCAAGAAGGCCATCGAAGAGTTGGAAAAGGCCATTGCTCTGTATGCCGATTTCATGCTGGCCTATAACGAACTGGGAGTGCAATATCTCAATCTCGGGCAACTCGACAAAGCTGTCGAGGCGTTTCGCGCCGCCCTTGAACGCGACCCGCGTGCGTTCACTCCACACCTCAATTACGGCATTGTGTTGGTACAAGAGAAGCAGTTCGCGGCGGCGGATGCCGAACTGCGCCGCGCCTTAGAAATCAACGAGACCTCAGCCTTGGCTCACCTCTACAGAGGCCGGGCCCTTATTTATTTGGGCAATTATGCGGAAGCGGAAAAACACTTGCGCCGCGCCCTCACCCTCGATGCCGCCGAAGTTGGCGTGGCACACCGGTATCTGGGTGCCATCTATAATGAGCGAGGTGATAAGACGCGGGCGATTGAGGAGTTAGAGAAGTATCTGGCGGCGGAGCCGAAAGCTAAAGATCGCGCGCAGGTCATGGAAGTAATCAGGCAACTGCGCGCAAACTGACGAAGCCAGGAATAAGCTCGGGTTGGTCAAGCGCATCCGGCCCGCTGTGGGGAGCGAACTTATTGAATCGTACCAGCAACGGTTCATGTAGGTCTGGCTATAAAACCGGAGGCGAGCGCACAACTGCCCATTGGCATACACCTTTGAGGGAGGTTGGCATGAAGAAGAGACTTTCAGGCATTCTATGTTTGCTCCTACTGCTCACGTCTGCCATTAGCGTTGCACCCGCGAGTAATGACAAAAAGTCCTTGACGGCGGCGGAGATTATTAGCAAACACATAGCGGCGCTCGGCGGTAAAGAGAAACTCGGCCAGCTAAAGACGCGCGCCGCGCTTGGCACCGTGAAAAGGGAAAATGAGCCGGCCAGCAGAATTGTCATCGCCTCCGAAGCGACGGGCCGGCTCGCTGTCATCTATAAGTTCGAACAGTACGATTGGCGGCTGAATTATAACGGCACTAAGGCTGCTATGCGGCCGATCCTCTCGCGCGAATTATCGGTTGTGACCGATAAGTATCAAGAGATGTTGGCTTCCGGCCTAATGTTCAATGGTATCTCTTTGTATAACTTGCTCACCGAACCCGAGTCGAACGACGTAAAGTTTGAAGCCAAGGGAACTAAGAATCTACACGGCCGGCCAGCCTATATTGTGGAGGTGCGAGGTCGCAACGTTGCGCCAATGCGCCTCTACTTCGACGCCCAAGACTTCATGTGGGTCCGCACAGACTATGGGAACGTGACAATCAAAAAGTATCAAGGGCCTTTCACGAACGATGTTGTCTCGCACGCAGATGACGACATCATCGTAGATTTTTACATCGAAACTTCCGACTTCAGAGAAGTGGATGGCGTTAAGCTGCCCTTCCGGTTCGAGCAAGTGGTGACCAGCCCAATTCTCCGCCAGAGGCTAGTCGGCACACTTACAGGCACGATCCTTGAATACCGCCACAACATTGATATCGATCCCAAATTCTACCAATAACTGCTCCGACGAAAGAGCTGGCTTGCAAATGGCTCAGCCTCATCTGCGAATGTTGGCAGACCAGAACTGCCGACGATGCGGTGGATTGTCAGGTTGCCGCCTCAGCTGACGGAACGCCTGCCAAATTTCTGCACAAGTAAGTATACGGGGTAACTAATTGCAATCAGCATGACAGCATAAACGCTGTTCCGGGTATCGCTATGAAAAACGCCAACAAGAAAGATTACTGACCCGAACAAGACAATGAGAGTCGTCCATGGATAGCCCCACGACTTGTAGGGGCGTGGCAGTTCTGGCTCACGCTTCCTCAGCACAAACAGAGCGGCAAAGCCCGTCGCATACATGGCGACGTAAATGAAAGCCATTAAGCTCAGGATAATTTCGAAGGTGCCGCTGACGACAAGCATAAGCGCTGCCACAGTGCATAGTAACAAAGCCACGACGGGTGTCCCACCCTGATTTACCCACGTAGCTTTCGCTGAAAGCGAGTAGTCACGGCTCAAACCGAACAGGATGCGGGGCCCGCCCATCGTCACCGCATTGATTAAACCTAACATTGAAATTAAAGCCAGGGCCGTAATCAACTGTCCGCTACGTGCGCCGAAGATTAGCTGTGCGGCATCGGCAGCGGGAAGAGCCGACTTCGCCATCTGCGAAATCGGTAAGACATATACCAGCGCAAGATTAACGAGGATGTAGATGCTGGCAATAGCGAGAATAGCGCAAAACATAGAGCGGGGGATGTCACGCGCCGGGTTGGCAAACTCCTCGGCAAAGTAGATTGATCCGTACCACCCGTCGTAAGTGGTAATAATAGCTTGCAGCGCAAAGACGAGAGCGACGAACATTGCCGTGGCGGATAAGGATGAGTGTATGGCTGGCGGCGCGGACGCTGCCGCTGAGGTTTTGCCGCCGAAAACGAAGCAGGCGATGACAAGTGTCAAAAAAGCGCAGGCTTTGATAAGGCTAAAGGCTTGCTGGCTGCGGCTACCGATGCGCACCCCCATTAAATGTATCAGCGCAAAGACTGACAATGTTGCGATAGCGATTAGTTTGACTCTGCCGGACAACGCAGGTACGAGCCCCGTCGCATACTCGCCGATGGTGATAGCCACCCACGCAAGGGATGCGCAGTTACCGAGCCAGTCCATCCAACCGACAGTAAATCCGGCATAGTTGCCAAATGCCCGGCGAGCATAAACGTACCATCCGCCAGCCTGCGGCAGACTCGCACCAAGCTCCGCCACGGAGTTAACGCCAAGCAGGGCATAGATGCCGCCGCACACCCACGCTGCAATAATGAGTTTGGCACTGCCTAGTTGAGTTGCTACCAAGCCCGGCGTGCGCAGAATCCCGACCCCGATGGTCCCCCCGATAGTGCTAGCGATACCAAAACTCACACCGAGTATGCGAAGCAACCTGCCCTTCTGTTTCACCTGCACTTCAACTGTGGCTTGAACGGATTCCACAAGTCTCCCGCCAATACTGTTAGGAGTCATTTCACGCCGAGGATGACGCGACCAGCGAATTTTTCATTTTAAGGGATCGAATGGATAAATTTCCAAATTCTTGTATTTGCCCGCGCGCAAGGCTCATTAGCGCAGCCGACCGCGCCGGGCCTGCGCCGCACGCACACGCGCCGCCGCCCCGAAGCACACAAAATAGCCGCGCGGAAAAGTTTGGAGTGGCCGCGGCCGGGAGTTCATCCCCTTACGGTCGCGGCCACTCCATTTAGCTTTCATCCGCCGCGGCCTGTTAGGCCGCCGGTTTGAGGTATCTGGCGAACCAACTGCTGACCGTGTTGTACCAGAGCGCGGAGTTCTGCGGCTTGAGAATCCAGTGGCCCTCGTCGGGGAATTCGAGTAGCTTCGATTCCACATTCATCTTTTGTAACGCGGTGAAGAGTTGTAAGCCCTGATCGAAGGGCACGCGGTAATCCAACTCGCCGTGAACCACCAGGAGCGGCGTCTTGAACTGCTTCACGAACATGTTCGGCGACCAGCGCGCGTACATCTCCGGGTTGTCCCACGGCGTGCCCTTGAACTCCCATTCGGGAAACCATAACTCTTCGGTCGCGCCGTACATGCTCGTCAGATTGAAGACGCCCGCGTGCGACACGAGTGCCTTGAACTTAAAGCGCGGATCGTCGTTGTGCCCTTCGATCCAGTTCACCATGTAGCCGCCGTATGAGCCGCCCGCCGCGCCGATGCGCTCCTTGTCCACCATACCTGTGTCAATGACGTGCGCCACGCCGTTCATGATGTCCGTGTAGACCTTGCCGCCCCAGTCGCCGGAGATGTCGTTGGTGAACTGCTGCCCGTAGCCGGTTGAGCCGCGCGGGTTCGGCAAGAAGACGACGTAGCCTTGCGCCGCGAAGATTTGCGGATTCCAACGATAACCCCAGCTATCG
>JANMAD010000415.1:0-2856 GCA_031359515.1 Acidobacteriota bacterium
CGCGGTGACGCGCTCGTTGCTGACGTTCGCGGTGTGATTGCGCTCGTCCATCAGCCCCAAGCGCACGAGCGAGCGCGGGCGCAGTTTGATCTCGGCCGAAGCAGTCGCGCGTTGCGCGCCGGGCGTGACGGTCGCGCCGAATGGATTCAAGAAACCTTCGTCGGCCCGCGCGTAAGAAGCGCGCAGCACACCCTCTCTGAAGCCGAACGGTTGCACCAACTCAAGCCGATAGGCGTTGCCGTTGTGCGTGTCGTCGCCCGTGTCGAACAGGTTGCCGCTCGTCGCCACGCGCCCTTGACTCTTGGCCCACGCGAACTGCAACCGACCGCCGCGCGGCAGTTTCTGTTCGCCGTCGAGACCGCCCAGCATATACGACCCCATTTGATCTTGCTGCTGGTCAACGAACGAGAAGCCGAGTTTCGTGCCCGTGCGCGCGATGTGCTTGACGCCGCGTGCCGTGTAGACGGCGGACGACGTGCCGGTGGCGCGATGCTCGTAGGTGATGACGATCTGCACGAGGTTCAAGGCGTAATCGAACGCGGAGATGGGCCGGAGCATAAAGAGCACGCCCGCCGTCGCGTCGAGATTATAGTCAACCGAGCGGATCAGTGTCTCGCGCGAAATGATCAGTTCCGGGTTGCGCCGGTCGCGCACTTCGAGCGTGACAAGCTCTGAGCCGGGTAGCAGATCGTTGTGCGTCAGTTGAATCAAGCCGAGCCGGCCGGCCGCGAACACGTCGCGCGTAAACGCCGTGTCGGGTCGCGCGCCCGTGACCGCGATAAAGTCGCCGCCCTCATTCTCGACGTGAACTTTGACGCCCGTGAGCCGACGACCATAACCGGTTAGTCCTAGATCACTCTGCTCCGTATCGAAGTCGCCGAACAGCGCATACGAGCGTGCGCGATCAAGCCGTGCGTAAACTTTCGAGTTCGATTGCGCATCTTCATAGCGCGTCGAAGTGTCGCCGAAGAGTTGATAAGCGCGCTCAAGCGGATCGAGTTGGAACAGACGATCACGCCCCGCCGTGCGATTAAGCGCGCGTTGGCTATCATACGCCAGCGTGAGCAAGTTCTGCCCGAACACTTGCCCGCGATAGAAAAATTCGACGTGGCTGCGCACGGTGTCATTCGTGCCGCGCAAAGCGTTCTCCGGCGCAGCGCGCCCGATGGACATCTCCGCCAGCCCGACGAGCAGCGTGGGTCTTAGCTCCGGCGTGAAGTGCACCTCGCCCTGCGCCTCGATTGTGCCCGCGCTGGCATGCAACGCGGCCGCGCCCGCCGCGTTGTCGGCGACGAGTTTGACGACGGCTTCGCCACCCGCGAGCGAGATGAACTGTTGTCGCGCAACCGCCGCGCGTTGTTCGCTCGCACCGTTCAGGTTCGGCACGTCGCTTGACGAGACGTGCAGCTTATCTCCGTTCGCGCCGTCCACTTGGCGCGCTTCAACTACCGGCAACAGCCGCCCGGCGGAGGCTTCAATCGAGATGGGCGCATCGGCCGCCGGATGATTCCAGGCGTCGAACGCGCGCACACGCACAACCGTCGCATCGCGTCCGTCAGCCTGCAACTCTTTCCTATCGGCCGCGACTTCAAGCCGCATGGCGGGGCCGCGCCCGTAAACAACTCGCTCCAACGATTGGCCCGCGACGCCTTCAGGACTGATGGGCGTGATCTTCAGACGATTCGGCCCCGGTCGCAGGTTGAGACCGACGAAGCTATAAGTCGTCGTCTTATTCTTATGATCCACGCGCGTCTCACCGATGTTCGCATCGCTCACGCGTGTGCGCTCGACCTCGACCGCGATTGTCCAACCTTCCGCGACGCGCGCTTCCAAGTTGAGCGCGGTCGTGCCGATCACTTCTTCGGCGGCGGGCGAGACCAACAGCACTGCGCCCGGCGCGACCGGCGCGAACGACTCTTTCGACTCGACCTCATACGTGCCCGGCGCAAGCGGCGCGGTGGTCGCGGCGGTTGCTTCCGGTGTGGCCGCGCTCGCATTCTTGTTCGTGTCCGGCGTGGCCGCCACACTCGCGTTGATTAACCGCGCGCTATCCTGTCCTTCAACTGCCGCGACGAAGTTCGCCTGTTGTGTTGGTAGCACACGGGCCTGATCAGTTGCCGCCGGTTGTGCTTGCGCGCTACTCGGCGTTACTGCTGTATTGCTGTGCGCGTCTGACTGCGCGCGGGCAAGTGGCTCGCTATCGGTTTGTTTGTCGTCGGCCGACTTGGCGGGCGGGCGCAGGGCGAAATTTTGCCGCAGCATGCCGCCGCCGCCGAGCGGCGTGCGTAGCAGGCGCGTCCAACTGCGCCCGTCGCGCGTGTCTGCGTCGGTGAGCGCGAAGCCTGTGGGCAGCGTCGTCGGATCGAGCGCGATCACGACCGAGCCATCGTCAACGGCGGGCAGGTTATACATGCCGTTCGCATCCGTTGTCACTGACTGTCCGTTCGGCAGATACAGCCGCACGTCCGCGACGCCGAGCTCGCCCGCGTCGAACGCGCCGTTGCCGTTCGCGTCCGCGAACACGCGCCCCAAGACGATCTGCCGCGTCGAGAAAATACCTTTGCCGACCATGACCGCAGCCCGCGCGGGCGGCGTCGTCACGCGCTCGCCGCGCAGCAGCACGCCTTCGACGACCGCCGAGTTGACGTTCTCGCCCTCGCGCGCATTGACGCCGATGCGGACGCGATACGTGAGCGCGGCGCGTCCGCCCGCCGAGAGCGGGCCGAGATGGAAGGTGAGCGTGCTGCCAGTGATCTCAGGCGTGATGGAACGCGCCGGGCCGCCCTGCTCGACGAGCGCCGTGCCCTGCGCGTAGTGGAACGATTGCGGCAACGTGTCGCGCACGATCACATCATT
>JANMAD010000427.1:0-1524 GCA_031359515.1 Acidobacteriota bacterium
CCCCTATACTCCGCACTTAATTTCGACAACCGCTCGCGCATGAACTAAGCAGACACCCGCCGGGCGGGGGCTTTATTAATCCCGAACAGGTTGGCCCGCTGCCATGACAAGAGGGCCGGCGCAGACGACACAATGCTTTAGCGAATCACTCATGCGTAAACTTTTTGTGACCGGCGGCGCGGGCTTTATCGGCTCCGCTTTCATCAGATTAATCCTCGCCGAGCGGCCCGCCTACGAGGTTGTCAATTTCGACGCGCTGACCTACGCGGGCAACCCCGACAACTTGGTTGGTCTGGACGAAGCGCGCCACCAGTTTGTGCGTGGCGACATTTGTGATCGCGCCGCTGTGCTGGCCGCGCTCGCCGCAGAGACGGATGCGATCATCAACTTCGCGGCCGAGTCGCACGTGGATCGCAGCATCGCCTCGGCCGATGAATTTCTGCGCACGAACGTGCTGGGCACACAAGTGCTGCTTGATGCGGCGCGCATGCAGCGCGTCCGTCGCTTCTTGCATGTCAGCACCGATGAGGTGATGGGGAGTCTACCGGAAGACGAAGCCGCGTTCTTCACGGAGGACAGTCCTTACGCGCCGAACAGTCCTTATGCCGCGTCGAAGGCGGCGGCCGAGCATCTCGTCCGCGCGGCCCACCATACACATAGACTCGACACCGTCGTCACACGCTGCGGCAACAACTATGGCCCGCGCCAGTTTCCCGAAAAACTGATCCCGCTCTTTATCGCCAACGCGCTCGCGGACGAACCGCTGCCCGTTTATGGTGATGGGCAGAACGTACGCGACTGGATTTACGTGGACGATCACTGCCGCGCGATTTTGTTGGCTTTAGAGAAAGGTCAGACCGGCGCGATCTATAACATCGGCGCGCGTAACGAACGACGCAATCTTGAAGTCGTCGAAAGTATGCTCCGTGCGCTTGGCAAGCCCGCTTCACTGATTCGCTATGTGAAGGATCGCCCCGGCCATGATCGTCGTTATGCGCTTGATCCGACGAAGTGCGAGACGGAATTAGGTTGGCGACCCGTTGAGACGTGGGTGAGCGGCTTACAGAAAACGATCCAGTGGTACGCCGACAACCCTGACTGGATCGCGCGGGCGCGAAGCGGCGCTTATCGCGCATACTACACGCAGCAATACGGCGCGGAGGTGGGCGCGCGTTGAGGGTGCTGATCACGGGCGCGGGCGGCATGGTCGGGCACGCACTCGCGGCGCATTGTCGCGCACAGGGCGACGACGTGCTGGCCTATGACCGCGCCGGCTTGGACATCACGAACGCGGACGAGACGCACGCGCTCTTTGGGCGGGCGCGCCCCGACACGGTCATCAACTGCGCCGCGTGGACGGACGTGGATGGCTGCGAGTTGAATCCGGAGCGTGCGCTGGCGCTCAACGCCGTCGCGGTCGAAACACTCGCGCATGCCAGCCGGCACGCGGGCGCGTCCTTCGTCACCATCTCGACCGACTACGTATTCGCGGGCGACAAGCCGGGTTGCTACACGCAGCGCGAC
>JANMAD010000438.1:0-12309 GCA_031359515.1 Acidobacteriota bacterium
ACAAGGCGGGCGCGGATCGCGCGCTCGATTATCTGTTCCGCGTGCAGCAAAAGCCGGACGGCAGTTTTCCGCAAAACTCGTGGCTCGACGGCCGGCCCTTCTGGGGCAGTCTGCAAATGGACGAGATTGCGTACCCGCTCATCCTCGCTTACACGCTCGGGCGCACCGATAACGAAACGTGGACGAAGCACGTCAAGCTCGCCGCCGACTATCTCGTGAAATACGGCCCGCGCACGCCACAGGAGCGTTGGGAAGAGAAGCCGGGCTATTCGCCCGCGACCATCGCGGCCGAGATCGCCGGGCTTGTCTGCGCCGCAGAGATCGCCCGCCGCAACGATGCGCCGGCCGCTACCGCGATCTATCTCGCCACCGCCGATGATTGGCAGCGCAACGTCGAACGCTGGACGGCGACCTCGACCGGCAAACACGGCGACGGCAACTATTACCTGCGCCTCTCCGAGAACGACGATCCGAACGACGGCCAGATAATCAACGCGGGCAATGGCGGCGGCGATTACGACGAGCGCGAATATGTTGACGCGGGTTTTCTTGAGCTGGTGCGGCTCGGCATCAAGTCGCCCGATGATCCGTTGATCATGAAGTCGCTGGCGGTGGTGGATAAAGTGATCAAGGTCGAGACGCCGCACGGCCCCCTCTGGTATCGCTACAACCACGATGGCTATGGCGAGATGGACGACGGCCGCCCGTGGAACTTCGACGGTCATTACACGGGCAAAGGTCGCCTGTGGGTCTTGCTCGCGGGCGAGCGCGGCGAGTACGAACTGGCGCGGGGCGAACAAGCGGCGGCCCGTGCGCGGCTCGGGCATATGCTTGGCTTCGCGAATGAAGGATTGATGATGCCCGAACAGGTCTGGGATCAGCCTGCGGGGCCATTTAAGTTTGGCGCAGGCACGGGGTCGGCGACGCCGCTCGCATGGACGATGGGGCAGTTCATCCGCCTCGCAGTCAACCTCGAAGCGGGGCGCAACCTTGAAACGCCGGACATCGTCGCCGCGCGTTATGTCAAACAAGCGCCGCCGTTGCACACGGACGTGTTTGAATCATCGCTCCCCGATGCAGAAGCATTGCAACATCTTGATGCCGGCTCGAACCTTAGCTCTTATAGTCAAGCCGCGCTGGACGTGCGCGTCTATGCCTTGGCCAATGGCGAAGCGCGCGAATTGCCGCGCGATGGGCCGGGGCGTGTGCGGCTCGACGCGCATGTGCCGGCGGGCGAGTCTGTCATTGTGTTGGCCGCCGTCACGCCGGACGGCGCGACCGGGGTGCGCCGTTTGCAGCTACGTGGCTTGACGAGAGAAGAGATGAGCGCAGAGCAGACACAAACCTTGCCCGCGCCAGCGGAGATCGAGCGGATCAAGCAGGCAGCGACCGGCCCCCTCGTCGCGGATGACGCAGTTACGTTCGTCTATCGCGGCCAAGCGCAACAGGTCGAAGTCGTGGGCGATTTCACGGACTGGCGACCGCGTGCATTAACGCTACGCGCGTTGCCGGGCACGAACGTCAAATATCTGACGCGCAAATTCCGACGCGGCACGCGCGGCGAGTACAAACTGATCGCCGATGGCGCATGGTTGGATGATCCGCTCAATCCGCAGAAACTCGATAACGGCGTCGGTGGCTTCAATAGCTATTTCACGCTGCCCGGCTATCGCCCGGCAGCATTGGCCACGGACACGTATGAACTGAAGGGCAGGGTCGAACAGTTGGACGCGCCCACCCGTCTGCTCGCAGGCGGCCGGCGCAAGCTACAAATTTATCTGCCGCCGGGCTATGACAAAACGGACGTGCGTTATCCCGTCCTCTATCTGCAAGACGGCTCGGACTATCTGCGCCGCGCACGCGCGGCCGTCATCGCGGAGCAACTGATCTCTGCGGGGCAGGTTGCGCCGTTCATTATCGTCTTCTGCGATCCGGCTGAGCGCATGCGCGAGTATTGGCTGAACGACCGCTTCGCCGAATTCATGGCGACCGAGCTTGTGCCCTTTATAGATGCGCGCTATCGCACGCGCCCGGAACGGCAGTCGCGCGCCCTGCTCGGCGCGAGTCTCGGCGGTGTGATCTCTTATTGGACAGCGTTGAAATATCCCGATGTGTTCGCGCGCATCGGCGGGCAATCATCAGCCTTCTGGATCGATAACGAACGGGAGGTCGCCGCGCTGGCCGCGCTGCCTTCGTACAATGCGCAACGACCAACGAAATTTTATCTTGATGTCGGTCGGCTCGAATCGATCTCTGAGGTCAACCGCCGCGTGCGCGTCATGCTCGCGGGCAAAGGCTACCCCGTCGCCTATCACGAGAACGAAGCCGGGCACAACTGGACAAGCTGGCGCGATCAGTTGGCGGATGCTTACCTTGCGTTGTGGAAAGATTGATCGCCGCGCATGGACAGAAACGAGGTGGAAATAAAAGCGACTGTCACACAGATGACAGCCGCTTTTGTGGTAGTGGCTCACACACCTCGATGTGAGCCACTACCTAATTTCTATGGTTGAAAAAATAGCTAACCGAAACTCTGTGCGTCGGCCTGTCAGCCCTGTTTCGTTCGCACCAGTTTGCTCACGTCGAAGCCCTGAGCGGCAGCCGTCTCCGTCAGCTTCCGGTACGTGCCTTCGTCTAGCTGCGGCGTGCGCGCGAGCAGCCACAAATACTTGCGCCCCGGATCGCCGACGAGGGCATAACTGTAATCGGGCGCAAGTTCGATGATCTGGTAATCGCCCCAGACAAACGGCAAGAGCGATAAGTAGGCCGGCGCAAAGCGGACTTTCAATCGTGAGTTCGCCCCGCGCTTGTCGGCCAGCCGTGCGACGCCCGCCACTTCGGTCATCTGCCCGTCCTCTTTGCGACAGCGATTGACGACCTTGAGTCGGTCTGGTCCGAGTTGTGTGTACTCGGCCGACACGTCACTTGCACACTTGTCCTCGAAGCGATTCGGCAAACGGGCGACCTCGTACCACCGCCCGGCATAGCGTGCCAAGTCAACGGCTGACACCACCGACAGCGGCTCTTTTTCTTTCTTCTCAGCCCTGACCAGCAACGCCACGAACATCAATAACAAACCCGCAGCAGCGATCTTCTTGCTCATATTTCTCCCCGTTTCTAATTATGTAGTCGGCAGTTTACGCCGCCCTGACGTCGAGCGTCCTGATGAACTCGGCCAGTTGTTGAAAACTCTCCGCGTAAAGATCGGCCGGCAGGCGCTTGCGCACGCCCGCGTCGGCAAAGCCTGCGCCGCCGAGCACGATGGCGGCGTGCCTGCGCCGCGCCGTCTTGTAGAAGTCCCCGTACTCGCGGGCGGCACGATCCAGACTGATGAGCACGGTCGAAGAGACACAGACAAGTTGGGGCTGAAATCTGGCCAGCACTTCCGTCAAAGCGGAGAACGGTGTGCTCAAGCCGAGGTTGAAGACATCAAGCCCGCCCGCTGCGAGTGTGAGCGCGGTGAGCCGCACCGGTAGTTCGTGATAGTCATCTTCGACGCTGCAACAGAGCGCGAGCATCTGTTCCTCTTCGGCCCCAGCCGTCACTGCCTCAAGACTGTTGAGCGCACTCGCGGCCGTGCGCGTCGCTACGTGCTCCTGCGCGATTGAGATTTCGCCCGCGTGCCAGAGTTCGCCGACGCGCCGCATCGCGGCACACAGAAAGCGGTCGGCTATGCTGGCGACCGTCTGCCCATGTAGATGCAAATTGACGAGCAGCGCCGCAAGCTCATCGTCGCGCCCATCCATGAGCGCACGGAACGTGTCCTCAACCAGCGCGGTGGCTGTGTCGGGCGCGAGGGCCGGCCCTTGCGTGGGCTGTGCGAGGAGCTTAGCCGCAGACCTGTGTTTGAGCGGGCGGGCCTCTTCCTCGCGCACGTCTGCGCGCCGGAGGACAGCGACGTCTTCCGGGCGAAACCGCCTGTGCCCGCCCGCGGTCTTTTCCATCGGGAGCAGCCCGCTGTCGGCCCAGCGCTTGACCGATGCTTCGCTCACGCCCAGCACCCCCGCGGCTTCCTTACTCGTTAGTTTTTTGCCTCTAATCGGCTTGCTCATGCTCCTCCAACCCGGCTGAGCGACACTCTAGCAGAAGCAAATGGTGGTGTAAAGGAAACGTTCAAATCATTCACGTTGATATGGATAAAACATAGAAACGTGACTTGACAGGGAGGTGTATTTAGCGTAAAACGTTCAAAACGTTCACAAGGGTTGCTTGTAACGTGTGCAAATCGGGTTAATGCGGAAGTGAGTTGAGGGAAATGGAGGGAAGGCTGATGAAAGAATGCAAATGCCGAATCATCGTGCAAATCGTTCCAGCCTTTTGCGCCCGGCAGTGGCCCTTGACGGATATAAAGAAGCCGGGTCGTTCTTGGCCTTCGGATTCTTCGACCGACATTTCAGATAATTAGCCCCAAACGCGGGATGGGAGATAAAACGATGTCTGAGTGGATATTTTTCGCGGTCAGCTTCACAGCGGTTCTTCTCTGTGCGGGGTTGACTATCACGTACCTTGAATTTCGCCGGGTCAACAAGGTAGCGGCCGCAGCCGAGTTGTCAGCGCGTGTGCCGAACAAACGCATCGGGCACACGCGGGCGCGCAGTCTGAATTCATAGACGGGGGGCGAAGCGGATGTTGTCGGAAGCACGCTGCCGTAATTTACTGAGTGTGGCCGGTTTTCTCCCGGCGCAAAAGACGGTGCTGAAGGTCGCGGAGACGCGCCTGCCGACCGAACGGGGCGAGTTCCGTCTGCGCGGTTACCGCTCGCTCGTGAGCGACGAAGAGTTCGTCTGTCTCTCCAAAGGCGAGGTGCGCGCGGACGTGCCGACGCTGGCGCGCATCCATTCGCAGTGTCTAACGGGCGACGTGTTCGGCTCGACGAAGTGCGATTGCGGGCCGCAGCTCAGGCGCACGCTTGATCTCATCGCGACCGAGGGGCACGGCGCGGTCGTCTATCAACTGCAAGAGGGGCGCGGCATCGGCATCATCAACAAGATTCGTGCTTACGCCTTGCAGGACGAGGGCGCGGATACTATCGAAGCGAACGAGCGACTGGGGCTGGGCGTTGACCTGCGCGAATACCGCCAGTGCGTCGAAGTCCTGCGCGATCTGGGGCTGGTGCAAGTCCGCGCCGTGACCAACAACCCCGACAAGTTGCGTGCGATGACAGACGGGGGCTTGGCAGTGACGGAGCGCGTGTCGCTCAACCTCGAACCGGCGCGCGAGTCCGTCTTCTATCTAAATACGAAGAAGCTGCGGATGGGCCATCTCATTGAATTGGCAAGTTAATCAAGCGGTTAAGACGGAAAGGTTTTGCTTGTGAGTCTATCGGACACTGTCATCATGATCGTCGGGGCGGGGCGCGGCATCGGGCGCGCCACCGCCGAGTTGTGTGCCGAGGCGGGCGCTAATCTGGTGCTGGCTGCGCGGACTGAAGCAGAACTTGCCGGGCTTGAGGCTGCGCTCGAAAGTCGTTGGGGCACGAAGGCGCTCTCGATCCCAACGGATGCGACCCGCGCGGAGGATGTCGAGCGGTTAGTTGCTGAAGCCGTGCGCCGCTTCGGACGCGTGGACAAGTTGATATACACGGCGGGCGCGGGCGTGCTCAAGCCGTTTCAAGAGACGACCGAAGCGGAGTTCGACCGGCTGATGGCGGTCAACGTCAAAGGCGCTTTTCTGCTCTGCCACGCGCTGCTGCCGCTGATGGAGCAGCAGAAGCGGGGGCACGTGATCGCCGTGCCGGGCATTTTGGGCCGCGCGCCGATGGCGCAGGCCGCCGCCTACTGCGCCTCGAAATATGCCCTGACGGGGATGTTGAAAGCGCTGGCGCTGGAAGTGAAGCGCGCGGGCGTGCGCGTCAGTCTATTGCATCTGGGCGGCGTCAACTCAAGCTTTTGGGATGACATCCAGATGCGCGTGCAGCGCGAGCGGATGTTGAGCGTGGCCGCGGCCGCGCGCGCCGTCTTCTTCGCCGCGACGCAGGAGGGCGAAGGCGTCTTAAACGAGATTATCCTGCAACCTGAATCACACCAGCTTTGATATGTGTGCGCCGGAGAGCCGACGTTCTAAGCTCCGGCGCTGAAGCCCTAAGGATGAATTGATAGCGACCCCCGTTTATTAACAGCGCTCGAACCGCGCAGGTGTATTAAGCCACGGCTTGGGCCCAGCATTTGAAGGAGAGAAGAGACACCATGGCGACTGCAAGCAAACGTGCTAAGGAACCTGCCGGGGCCGGCCAAACAGACGAGCGCGCACACGGGCAGATAAAATCTTATCCCGCCCCGAAACAGTTGGCGACGCCGACCGATCTCAAACCGGCAGAGGTGCAATCTGTGGTCGAAGCGGTCAACCCGCTCATCGCCGATGCTTTCGCGCTCTTTACCAAGACCAAGAACTTTCACTGGCACGTCGCCAGTTCGCATTACCGTGACTATCACCTGCTGCTCGACGAGCAGGCAGATTCGATCTTTGCTTCAATTGATCCGCTGGCCGAGCGCGTGCGGCGCATCGGCGGCACAACCATCCGCAGCGTCGCACACATTAGCCAACTGCAAAACATCGCGGACAACAACAGCGATTTTGTCCCGCCCGACGAGATGATCACCGAGTTGCTCAATGACAACCGGCAGATGGCCGAACGGCAGCGCGCCGCGATTGAACTCACGGAGCAGATGCGTGACACGCCGACCAGCAATCTGTTGCAGGAACTGCTGGACGAGACGGAAAAGCGCATCTGGTTCCTTTACGAAATCAGCACCGGCGGGCGCAACGAATACTGAGTTCGCAAATGGGCGCAACACGAGCTTGCGCACGCATCGAACTCCGGGAAATCTTATTTGACCAAAGGAAGAGAGACACTAATGACAACTGCACAAAGCACAATGACGGGCGCGAGCACTCAATTCAACGGTAACAACGAAACGGTGGCCAAACGAGACACAGCCGAAGCAATCCTCAGGACGGTTGATGAATCAACCAAAGCTTCAACCGGCATCAGCCTGTTTCACATCCTGACGTTTGGCTCCATCGGCGCGTCCATCGCGCTCTATCTGGCGGGTAACAAGCAGGCCGGCATCTTCATCGGCCTCTGGCCGCCGACCTTTCAAGCGCTTAAATCAGTGGTTGATAAGAACGCACAGCAATAACAGCGATAACGGCTGTTCTAAGCTGCCGGCCGGCAGACGAAGCTGCACAAGCCTCGTCTTCCGGTTCTAGCTTTGGCTGATACTGCCGGCTCCGTGTCGAGTCTTGAAATGCGCGCAGGGGCGAAAGGTCTGGGTTGGTTTGACTGACTTGCGAGTGACACAGCTAAGCGCCGGGCGCGAGAACAAGCGGGCGCGCTACGTCCTCTACTGGATGCAGATGTTCAAGCGCGCGACGCACAATCACGCGCTCGACTTCGCTATCCGCGCGGCCAACGAGCGCGGGCTGCCGCTCGTCGTGTACGAGGGATTGAAGTATTACTACCCGTGGGCCAACGACCGGCTGCACACGTTCATCCTTGAAGGAGTTGCAGAGAAGCGGGCTGAGTTCGCCCGGCGCGGCATCCGATACGTCTTCTACCTGCAACGCCATGCGCGCGACCCCCGGCGTACGGTCGCGCGCCTTGCGCGTGAGGCAGCGCTCGTTGTCACGGATGATTTCCCCTGTTTCATTATCCCTGAACACAACCGCCGCCTCACGGAGCAGGTACATATACCTGTCTATGCGGTTGACTCGAACGGCATCATCCCGCTCAAAGCCTTTGCGAAGGAAGAGTATGCGGCGCGCACCATGCGCCCGAAGATCAAGCGCCTGCTGCCGGACTATCTGAAACCCATGCGGAGCGTCGGGCTACGCAAACGTGCCCCGCAGCTTGAGGTCGCTTGCCCCGATACAGTCGTCACAGCGGAGAACATCGCCGCACTCGTCTCTGAGTGCGACATCGACCACGCAGTCAAACCGTCGCCTATTTATAGAGGCGGCACGAGCGCCGGGCGCACGCGCCTGCGCCATTTCATCAAAGAGATTCTGCCGCGCTACGACGCGGCGCGCAACGACCCTTCGGCTGATGGTACATCGCGCCTTAGCCCGTACCTGCATTTCGGTTTCCTCTCCGCGCAGGAGATAGCTCTGGCGGTCGAGCGTGCTGACGCACCGCAGGCAGCAAAGGCCGCGTACCTCGAAGAGTTGATCGTCCGGCGCGAATTGGCCTACAACTTCACGCGCTTTAACCCGCAGTACGATTCGCTCGATTCGTTACCCGACTGGGCGCGGAAGACTATGCGTGAGCACGCCGCCGACCCGCGCCCGGCCTTGCTTGCGCCGGCCCAGATCGAAGGCGCGGAGACTTACGACGAGCTTTGGGACGCAACGCAACGCGAACTGCTGCGCACCGGCGAGATACACAACTACGTGCGCATGCTCTGGGGCAAGCGCGTCATTGAATGGCAGGCCACATACGAAGAGGCTTTCCGCCTGCTCGAACATCTCAATAACAAATACGCGCTCGATGGGCGCAACCCGAATTCCTACGCGGGCATTCTCTGGTGCTTCGGCAAACACGACCGCGCGTGGGGGCCGCAGCGCGCTGTCTTTGGCAAACTGCGCTTTATGTCTTCGCACGCGATGGCGCGCAAATTCGACGCGCGCCGCTACGTTGCATGGACAAAAAGTTTGCCCCCTTCGTCCACCACGGCGGCGCAAACCAAGACGCATTTAGAGCGAAACACTGCTCCCTAAATAGATTGGCACAAGCAGGAAAATATGATCCACGAATGCACACGAAACAACACGAAAAAATCTAATTGATTTCGTGTGCATTCGTGGATAAGCTTTTTTCTTTTGTCCCAATGTCGTAGGTTTCGATTTAGTTCTGGTGCGCCGCTGGCGCGCGGCGATGAACCGGTTCTACCATCTTTTTGAGAGCAGATTACCGAAACGATTAAAATTCTCTTTACGGAAAAAGAAAATCCCCGGCTCATTGCGCCGGGGATTTTCGCTATCAAGTTGTCACCAGAGGAACTGCCAGAGAACTGCCGGAAATTCATTAAAGGTTCAAAAATCTTGGAGAAAAACTGCGTATTGGATGCCCGCTGTAGGACTCGAACCTGCGACCCCACGCGTGTGAAGCGTGTGCTCTACCAACTGAGCTAAGCGGGCATTAAGCTGTCAAATTGATCGCCGAAGCGAGCGGCGATGCTAACAAGCGTGCGGCGCGGCGTCAAGCGTGCCGCGCCGCGATTTCGTTAGGCTAAAGCAGCACGGTTTACATGCCCGGCGGCGAGTCTTGTGCGGTGGCCGGTTGCGTCTCGTTGAAGCGCAGCGTGTTCACGTCCGAGCCGATGTAGAAGTGGCGTTTGCCGGTGGCTTGCAAGCCATCAGGGACTTGCGGATCGGCGTTGACGCTGAAGGCGGGCGGTTGATTGCTCGCCTTCGCCGTTACCTTGATCGTATAGGTGTAGCCGTCCACGGTCGGCGTTTCGCTGTTGAAGCGCGGGTCGAGCGCGTTGGACTCAAGCAGTTGCGCGAAGGTCGCGTAGTTGTTGTGCCGGATGTAATAGGTGCGCTGTTCGGCGTTGATGGTGCCGAGCGTTTTGATCGCCGACGTTTCATTGCCGGCGATCACCGAACTGCGCCACGCCGGGATGGCGATGCCGATTAGGATGCCGATGATGGCGATGACGATCATCAACTCGATCAACGAAAAGCCGCGCACGCCGCGCCGCGTTCTATTTAGTTGCTGCATAATAAATAATGTTCTCCTCACAAGCTGTTTACACGAGCCGCCGCCGAATTCAGTTCCACAATCTCGCCACCTCCAGCGTCCAACGGTGTGCAAGCCAGCAACGCGGATTCTACTACACCGCCGCGCGGGACAAAAATGCAGAGGTCAGAGGATAGAGGTTAGAGGTCAGCAATAGCGGAAGAAAAACCGGCATGGATTGTTTGCGCACCCTGTCTTCAATCGCAATAAAACTAGCAACTAGCCTCTGACCTCTGACCTCTAACCTCTGCTTTATTGTAGAATGGGCGGACATTTACGAGGAGAGCATGAGACGTTTACAGACAGCGCAGGGTGAGGGCGAGGGGCTGATTGCGGCGACCACGGCCGCGCAACTGACGGAGTTGCGCGCCCGGATCGAGAGCGTCATCAAGGGCAAGCCCGAAGCGGTGCGGCTGGCAGTCGTGAGCTTGCTCGCGGGTGGACATCTGCTGATCGAAGATGTGCCCGGCGTCGGCAAGACCACGCTCGCGCAGGCGCTTGCCCGTGCGCTCGCTTGCAACTTCCAGCGCATACAGTTCACCTCCGACCTGTTGCCCTCCGATGTGACCGGCCTGTCCGTCTTCAACGAGCGCACGGGCGCGTTCGAGTTTCGCCCCGGCCCTATCTTCGCCAACGTCGTCTTGGCCGACGAGATCAATCGCACGACGCCCAAGACGCAATCGGCCTTGCTCGAAGCGATGGGCGAGCGACAGGTGACGGTCGAAGGCACGACGTATCAACTGCCCGCGCCGTTCATCGTCGTCGCCACGCAGAACCCCATCGAGCATCACGGCACGTACCCACTGCCCGAATCGCAACTCGACCGCTTCATGCTGCGCATACGCATCGGCTATCCCGACGCCGACAGCGAAAAGCAAATCCTGCGCGAGCGCGAACAAGGCGATCCGCTAGATGACTTGCGCCCCGCGCTCACGGGCGCGGACGTGGCCGCATTACAACAGGCCGTGATGAACGTGACGGTGGACGACGCGCTCGTTGATTACTTGATGCGCATCGTCACTGCCACGCGCGACTCGGAGATGCTCGACCTCGGCGTCTCCCCGCGCGGCACGCTCGCGCTCTGCCGCGCCGCACAGGCGCTCGCACTCACCGAAGAGCGCGACTACTGCGTGCCCGACGACATCAAGCGGCTCGTCCTGCCCGTCTTCGCCCACCGCCTCGTCGTCAACTCGCGCTTCTCATCATCCCTGCGCCGCAGCGAAGAAGCCGAAGCCGTCCTGCGCGAATTATTGAAGACAGTCAGCGTGCCGTTATAAGCAAACAGGAGACAACTTGATGAAACGTTGCTTCGTCATCAGTCCGATTGGCGAGGAAGGCTCGGAGGTTAGGGCGCACGCTGATGATGTGTTCGACTACATCATCAAGCCCGCGATGGAAGAGTGCGGCATCGAAGCGAAACGCTCCGACCACATGCACGAGCCAGGCAAAATCTCCGACCAGATGTTCCGCGCCATTCTCAACGAAGACCTCTGCATCGCCTTGCTGACCGGCTACAACCCGAACGTCTTTTACGAGCTGGCCATCGCGCAGTGCGCCGCCCGCCCCGTCATCATCCTCGCGGAGAAAGGGCAGGAGTTACCCTTTGACATACGCGACCTGCGCTGCGTGCATTACGATCTGAGTCCGCGCCCGCTCTTCGACCGTGTCTACGTCAAGCAGATCGTCTCGCACGTCAAAAGTCTGGACGCTTCCGGCTGGCAGGCGTCGTGCCCGTTCGAGGGCTTCGCGCCCCGTAAGCAGGACGATGCGGGGAAGAAACAATTCAATATCACAGAGAAGTATCAGAACTATCGCACCTTCGAGCAGTGGGGCGATCTCCTGCGCGAGACCGAGAACGTCTTCGAGGTGATGGGCATCTCGTCGGGCATGTGGCGGCGTGTTAAGGGCTTGGGCGAACTCCTGACGCAGAAGGCCGCGGGCGGTTGCAAGATTAGAATCTTGCTCATGGACGAGGAGAATCCGGCGCTGCCGCAAACGATCAACCGTCGGATTGAGCAAAAGAGCTACGAAAATGTGCTGGCCAATAATCGTGAGATACTGAAATTCTATTTGAGCTTGGCCGCGCAGACGCCCAGCATGGAAGTGCGCCGGATCGTTCATGGCTGCCCGCACTTTCGTCTGACCCGGACGGATCAACTCGCCGTCTTGATCCCCTATTTCTACGGCGAGAAGGTTGACTACACGCCCGTCTGGGAAACGCCGTTAAGTTCAGCCTTGTACGCGCTAGCGCAGCAAGAGTTCGAGGCGTTGTGGCGGGCGAACGAGTCGCAGACAGGTGTGAACTGAGGCGCACAGCGACGCTCTATGGCGAGACTGAAGTTCTGGCATAGTTGGTGGCGCGCGATTGTCGGCACGCTGTTGGTCGCGTGCGGCGCAGTGACGGCCGGGGTGACGTGGTGGGCGCGGCGGGTGGAGGAGGGGGAGACGGCGCGTTGGGGCGCGATCCTGTCGCTTGTCTTCGTCGCGTTGATCACGATCTTCATCGTGCCGCCGCTCTTGCGCTCGGCCCGTGCGGAGGTCGGGCGGTTCGATCCGGCTTTTCAAGTGAC
>JANMAD010000522.1:0-3229 GCA_031359515.1 Acidobacteriota bacterium
CTGAGACCTTCAGGGTCGTACTGAGCAACCCCGCCGGCGGCGGCATCGGCGAGCCGTCGCAAACGGTCGTCACCCTGACAGACAATGACGTGGCGGGGCAGCCGAACCCGATCAACTCCTCACCGTTCTTCGTCCGCATGCAGTATCTCGACTTCCTCTCGCGCGAGCCGGATCCGGGCGGCTTCAGCGCGTGGGTGAACGTGTTGAACGGCTGCTCGAACATCGAGAGCAATCCGGCGTGCGACCGCATCCTCGTCTCGACCTCCTTCTTCGGCTCGCCGGAATTCCAGTTGAAGGGCACGTTCGTCTTCCTCTTCGAGAAGACGGCTTTCGGCAACGCCGGTAATCCGAACTACGTGCCGGAGTACGTGGACTTCGCCTCCGACCTGCGCCGCGTGACGGGCGTGACCAGCGAAGAGGTCTTCGCCAAGCGCCTCGACTTCACCGAAGATTTCGTGACGCGCCTTGCGTTCACGAATCGCTACAACGGCACGACGAACGCGGTCTATGTGGACACGCTGCTGGCGAACGTCAACGCGACGCTCACCACGCCCGACCCGACCTCCGGCGTGACGCGCAATTCGCTCGTCAACGATCTGAACGCGGGCATAAGGACGCGCGCCGACGTGCTGCGCGCCATCGTCGAGAGCGCGGAGGTCGGGCAGAAGCAGTTCAACTACACCTTCGTCGCGACGGAGTATTACGGCTATCTGCGGCGCACGCCCGATGCGGGCGGCTATCAAGGCTGGCTCAACTATCTGACGGCGCACCCGACCGACAACCGCACGATGGTCAACGGCTTCGTCAACTCTATCGAGTACAAATTGCGCTTCGGCCCGAACGTGCCGTAAGCCCGAACGAACTAAAACGCGTGGCGGCCACACCGACCGTGTCCGCTAAGCACAGGCGCGGGATGAAAGTTATCGCTCTCATCCCGCGCCTGTTCGTTTGCCCGTTAGTCTCCCGCCGCGCGCTGCTGCTATCATGTGCGGCTCGTTCAGCAGCCATTTTTCATCCGCGAGTCTATCAAATGAAACTGCGTCTCCTGTATCACGGTCATTGTTTCGACGGCGTGGCTTCGGCCGCCGTCTTCACGCGCTTTTATCGCGCCCGCATCCGCCCCGCCGCGACGGTTGCATATCGCGGTTTGCTCCATCGGCCCGGCGCGCTCTTTGACGAAGCGATGTTCGATGGCGACGAGAACGCCATCGTTGATTTCAAGTATGCGCCATCCGCCAAACTGACGTGGTGGTTCGACCATCATCAATCCGCGTTTCTCACGCCCGCCGACGAAGCGCACTTTCACGCCGACCTCGCGGGGCGCAAATTCTGGGACCCGGAAAGTAAATCCTGCACCGAGTTCATCGCGCGCATCGCCCGCGAGCGGTTCGACTTCGCTGACGAAAGTTTAGCGCCGCTCATCGAATGGGCGCACGTGATTGACGGCGCGCTCTACGAATCGCCCGCGCAGGTCGTCGAGCTACGCGCGCCCGCGTTGCAACTCATGCAAGTGATCGAGAACGTGCCCGAAGATGAGTTTATCGAGTGGCTGATTCGTGAGTTGACGGTGCTACCGTTAGACGAGGTGGCGCAGAGCGCCGAAGTGCAAGCACGCTTTCAACCGATCCTCGCGCGCCACCGTGAGACGCTTGAACTTGTGCGACGCAAAGCGACTTATGCGCGCGGCGTCGTCAACTTCGATCTCGCGGATGAAGGTCTCGGGGGCTTCAACAAGTTCATCCCTTATTATTTGCATCCGGAGACGACCTACTCGGTCGCCGTCACGCGCGGCCCGCAGCGCAGCAAAATCTCCGTCGGCTCGAACCCGTGGAGTCCGCGCCCGCGCACGCATAACATCGCCACGCTCTGCGAACGCTACGGCGGCGGCGGCCACGCCGTCGTCGGCGCGGTCTCCTACGCGCCCGATGAATTGGAGCGCGCCCGCACAGTCGCGCGCGAGATCGTCGCCGAGTTATCGCTGCCCGCCGATGCTTGAGTGCTGCTTGATCGAGGTGCGCGCATGGAAATCAGAACCGTCGAGCCGTTTCTTATTTACTACGAAAAAATCCGGCAGCGCACGATGCGCGTCGTGCAATGTATTCCACCGGACAAGTTGGAATGGACGTATAAGGCGGGCAAGTTCACGCTCGGCGATCTGCTGCGGCATCTCGCGGCCATTGAGCGATTCATGTTCGCCGAGACGGTGCAACAGAAGCAAAGTCGTTATCCCGGTCACGGGCAGGAATTAGCCGCTGGTTATGATGCTGTGCTGGCCTACATGGCTGAGATGCACAAAGAGTCAATGGAGATTTTTCGCGGCCTGAGCGATGAGCGTCTGCAACAGAAATGCATCAACCCGGACGGCACGCCCATTACCGTGTGGAAATGGTTGCGCGCCATGATCGAGCACGAGATACATCATCGCGGGCAGGTTTATCTGTATCTGGCTATGCTGGACGTGCCCACGCCGCCGCTCTACGGCCTGACTTCCGAAGAAGTATTGGCGCGCAGTAAATAGCCAAGCAAATTCTGCTGCCTAGAAGCGAGAGAGTTGTATGACAGAAGAAGCCAAGCCCGTGATTCGACAGGCTGGCCCGGCTGATGCAGCGTTGTTGGCCGAGTTAGGGGCGCGCACCTTCACCGAGACCTTTGCCGCCACGAACAAGCCGGCAGATATGGCCGCGTATCTGGCCGCCGCGTTCAGTCCGGCACAGATGGCCGCCGAGTTGGCCGACCCGTTGGCCATCTTTTTCATCGCCGAGACGGACGGACGCGCAGCCGGTTACGCCAAACTTTATGCGGGCGCGGCAGAGGTCGAAGGTGAAAAACCTATTGAGCTAGTGCGCTTGTACGTCGCGCAAGAATGGTTCGGGCGCGGCGTGGGCGCTGACCTGATGCGTGCGTGTGTGGCCGAAGCGCAGCGGCGCGGCCATCGCACACTCTGGCTGGGCGTGTGGGAACATAACGGCCGCGCGCGTGCGTTCTATCGCAAATGGGAGTTCCGCGATGTCGGGCAACACATCTTCCAACTGGGCGACGACGCGCAGACCGACATCCTGATGGCCCGCGCGCTCTAGTTTAGCGCGCCATCAACGCTTCAATCTCCGCGATCCCCTTCGGCGCTTTTGCTGTCAGCAGGCGATTGCCTTCGGGCGTGACCAGCACGTCGTCCTCGATGCGGACGCCGATGCCGCGATACTTGTCGGGAATGTTCTCGGCGTTCTCTGCG
>JANMAD010000534.1:0-18821 GCA_031359515.1 Acidobacteriota bacterium
CAGCATTCGCTCTCCGACGCCGAAGATTTCACTGAAGGTTATCGCAGTCTCAAACTCGGCAAAGTCGTGGGCGAGCCGACCGCCGGCTGGATTATCTTCACGTGGAATCAAGCGCTCATAGACGGCACGGTCTTCCGCCTCCCGCGCGTCAAGATCACCGCCAACGACGGCACGGACATGGAGCGCAACCCGCGCCCCGTTGACGTGGAAGTCACGCGCCCGATTGGCGAGACGCTCATGGGCCGCGATACGCAACTCGATGCGGCCGTGCGCGAGTTGCTCAAGCAACTGGGTACGAGCGCGCGACGCTAGCTGGCTATTGATATTTTGGCAAGCGCTGGCTGTCGAGAGTTTGCTGCGCTTGAAGTGATATAGTTATGGCGTTGAGGAGAAGATGTTATGACCCGCGCTGTAAGTGTGGAGGAAGCTAAGAAACAGTTGCCGGATTTATTGGCGGCGGCTTTAGCGGGGAACGAAGTGATTATCACAGAGGATAGGAAGCCTCTGGCGCGTTTAGTGCCAGTGGCAATTGTTAATAATAAGAAACGTATTGCCGGGTTGAATCGGGGCAAGATTTGGGTGAGTGAGGATTTTGATGCGTCGTTGCCGGATGAGTTCTGGGTAGGGCAAGAATAAAACTATTGCTTGATACTCAAACGGTTATGCCGCCGTTGCCGCAACGCAGCAATTGAATTTAGCCGTGCGTTTCAACGCACGGGCCAGCAGACAGATGATGCATCGTCGCGTCCGCGACGATTGAACTCAGGCGTCGCTAGCGCGACGAAGGGCGTTGATAATCTCTGCCCCGGCGTTGAAACGCCGGGCTAAAGTCAGACCGCCGCTACGCGGCGCAGAATACAGCGCATTACCTTTTGCGCACCACCACAATTTCTACTCTCTTCTTTCATCAATATCCCGTGGGAGCGGCATGGCTGTTTGTGCCGGTTCTTTCTCGTCAAGTCGGCCATGTTCACGGTAGAGACGTAGCTTATTTTGAAGCGTCTTGCGGCTGACTTGAAGGAGCTCAGCGGTGCGCGTGACGTTAGAGTCGGTTTTTTGCAACGTGCGGAGAATCATCCGCCGCTCAACTTCCTCCAAAGGCGTGCCGACGGGCAGCGTGAGGGTGTCCTCGCTGCGGGCGCGGGCGCGTTGGTCGAGCGGGTAGGGCGCGATGTGATGGCGTTCTATGCTCTCGCCGGAACAGATGATGACGGCGCGCTCGATGACGTTGCGTAGTTCGCGCACGTTGCCGGGCCAGTGATGCGACTTTAGGACTTCGAGCGCGGCGGGGCTGAGGTGGCGTGCGGGCCGTTCGTGCCGTGCGGCGAGTTGAGTAACGAGGTGTTGCGCGAGCAGCGGCAAATCTTCTTTGCGCCGACGAAGGGGCGGCAACTCAATCGTGATGACATTGAGCCGGTAGAGCAGGTCTTCGCGCAGCACGCCGGTGCGGACAGCCTCGTGCGGCTCGCGGTTCGTCGCGGCCAGCACGCGCACGTCAATCGGAATCTCGTGCGCGCCGCCGAGCCGCCGCACGGTGCGCTCTTCCAACACGCGCAACAGTTTCGCTTGCAAGAGTGTGGGCATCTCCGCGATCTCGTCGAGCAGTAATGTGCCGCCGTTGGCCATCTCGAAACAGCCCGCACGACGCATACTCGCGCCCGTGAACGCGCCGCGCTCGTGCCCGAACAGTTCCGACTCCATCAACGTCTCAGGGATCGCGGAACAATTGATCGCGACAAAGTCGCGCGTGCGGCGGGGGCTAAGCTCATGCACGGTGCGCGCGACAAGCTCTTTGCCCGTGCCCGACTCGCCCGTGATCAGCACGGACGCAGACGAAGGCGCGACCTGTTCGATTAAAGTGTAGACGTGGCGCATCGGCTCGGCATTGCCGATCAACTGCCGGAACGTGCCGCGCTCGCGCAATTCAGCATGTAGTTGTGCGCGTTCGCGCCCCTCCGCGCCATGCGCCAACGCACGCCCAACCACGGCGAGCAGATGCTCGTTGTCCACCGGCTTCTCGAAAAAGTGGTATGCGCCCTCCTCGCGCACGGCGCGCAGGGCCATCTCAACCGAGCCTGCGCCGGTCAACAGGATGACCGGCAGCTCAGGGTTGCGTTGGCGCACCTCGCGCAGCAGCGCGAAGCCGTCGAGACCGGGCATCTTCACGTCGGTAACGACGACATCCGGGCGAAACTCCGCCAGCCGCGCGAGCGCGCTCTGTCCGTCCGGCGCAGCGAGCGCGTCATAGCCGCTCGCCGTCAGAATCTCGCGCAGCGTGTCGAGCAGAAGCAGATCATCGTCAACTACAAGAATGCGGCCGTTAACCATAACAGGATTTTAGCACATCGTTTTGGGAAGCCTGATCGGTGGATTAACCGGCGGCCGTAGCGAAAAAATCTGCAATGGCGCGGGCAAGGGCGGGGACAGTGAACTCGGCGGGTTGGATGTCGGTGTGCAGTCCGTGTTCGGCGGCGGTGTGCGCGGTGATGTCGCCGATGCATGCGACGCGCACACCTTGGAGCAAAGCGCGCAGATCGGTCGTGTCGAACAGTTGCGCGAAATTGTGGACGGTGGAAGAGCTGGTGAAGGTGATGCAATCAACCGCGCCGCCGACAAGCATAGCCTCGACACGCGCACGGTCATTGGTCTGCGGCGGGACGGTGCGATATGCGGGCACGGCATCCACCCGCGCGCCCGCCTCTGCCAACGCTTGCGGGAGATAGTCGCGCGCAACGGCAGCGCGCGGGATCAAGAAGTTGAGCCGGTCGAACTGTGCGCGCCCGCCAATGTAGCTTTCGATAGCGGCAAAGACGCCCTCAGCCTTGAACTGTTCGGGCACGACATCAACGTGTATGTGCGCATCGCGCAGACGATCCGCCGTCGCCGTGCCGATAGCGCAGACGCGCAATTCATCCAACTCGCTCACGTCATGCGCGAGCGTCGCCAGTCGGCGCAGAAAGAAGTCCACGCCATTAACACTCGTGAAGATGAGCCAGTCGTAACCGAAGAGATCGGTGATGGCTTGATCGAGGGGCGCGTAGCTGTCGGGCGCGACGATCTCGATGGTCGGGCACGCGACGACCCGCGCGCCGGCAGCTTCGAGCGTCGCCGCAAACTCGGCCGCTTGCGCCCGTGCGCGGGTGATGACGATGGTACGGCCGGCGAGCGGCTGGACAGGTGACATAAGCTGTCGGGCAGAAGTCGTATCCCTAGATGTGTTGCGCAAGAATGCGATCCGCGCCCTGCTCGCGCAGGCGTGTCGCCAACGCCTCGCCCGCGCGTGCGGCGTTGTGCGCATGTTCTTCCAGCGTGGCGCGGATCAACTCGGTGCCGTCCATCGCTGCGACGAGCGCATCCATATACAATCGGTCAGCGTGGACAGTGGCGTGCGCGGCAATAGGCACTTGACAGCCGCCGCCGAGCGCGTTCAAAAGCGTGCGTTCGGCCGTGCAAGCCGCGCGCGTGGGGAAGTGATCGAGCAAGGTGATCATGGCATTGGTGTCGGCATCTGCCGTGCGCGTCTCGATGCCGAGCGCACCTTGTCCCACGGCCGGCAGCATCACGTCGGGCGGCAGCGCATAGCTGATGCGCGCGTTGAAACCAAGCCGGCGCAAGCCTGCGGAGGCGAGAATGATGGCATCGTATTGGCCCGCGTCGAGCTTGCGCAGCCGCGTGTCCACGTTGCCACGCAACTCTTTGATGACGAGATCGGGGCGTATATGGCGCAACTGCGCCTGCCGTCGCTGGCTCGACGTGCCGACAATTGCGCCGGCCGGTAAGTGCTGCAATGAAGCGTTCTCTTGCGCCGCGTCTGCGCGTAGGACAAGCGCATCGCGCGGGTCTTCGCGCTCGGTGATGGCGGTGATGTTGAGACCGGCAGGCAGGACGGTCGGCAAATCTTTTAGCGAGTGAACGGCAATGTCTATGCGCTCGGCAAGGAGCGCATCTTCTAGCTCTTTTGTGAACGCGCCTTTGCCGCCGATGACCGCGAGCGGCGCGTCGCGCATCACGTCGCCCGTCGTCTTGATGATCTCGATGCGCACATCCGTCTCAGGTTTCAGCGCCCGCAGACGCGCCTGCACCCACTCCGCCTGCCACAACGCCAGCTTCGAGCCGCGCGAGCCGATGGTGAATTGTCTCTTCATGCGAGTTGAAGCGGGCAGAGGTTAGAGGTTAGAGATCAGTAAAAGACTAAAACACTGATCTCAGATTTCAAAAATTTCAAATCTCAAATCCCTGATCTTTAATCCCCCTCCTCGGATTTTTCTTCGAGGGCAAATATTTCGCGCCACGCCTGCATGTTCGCATCGCTGCCGGTCTCGTACGAGCGGCGCATGCGGTTGATGACCGGATGGGCGATCTTATTGACGGCGGCAAGCAAAAGCGATTCGACGGCTTGTTCCTGTGCGGGGGTCAGCGGCCCGAGTTTATGTCGTTGCCGTTGATACTCAAGCTGCGCGATCTCCTGCAATTTTTGTCTGAGCGCGCCGACCGTCGGCCCTATGTCGAGCGCGCGGAGTGCCTGTTGAAATTGCATTACTTCCGATTCGACGATCAACTCGGCCCGCACGGCCTCACTCTCTCGCTCGCGTATGTTCGAGGCAATGACCGCTTCGAGATCGTCCACGTCGAAGACGAACAGATTGCCGATTGCGGCCACCGCCGGATCGACGTTGCGCGGCACGCTGATGTCTATGAAGAAGGCGGGCCGGTTGCGCCGCGCTTCGAGCGCCGCCCGCGCCATCTGCGGCGTGACGACGTAATCCTGCGCGGCGGTCGAGCAGATCACTATGTCGGCTTGGGCGAGATGCGTGGACAGGGCGTCGAAGTCAACAGCTTCGCCGCCGAACGTGGCGGCGAGGCGCACGGCGGTCTCGTGTGTGCGATTGGTGACGAGGATGCGCTGTGCGCCGGCTGCGGCCAAGTGTTGCGCGGCTAACTCGGCCATCTCGCCCGCACCGACGAGCAGCACAGTCGTGCCTTTGAGCGAGCCGAAGACCTTGCGCCCCAACTCGACCGCCGTATAGCTGATCGAGACGGCCGAATCGGCGATGCCTGTCTCAGAGCGCACACGCTTGGCGACGTGCAGGGCGTGGTGCATCAAGCGATGAATGATGCGCCCGGCCGTGCCCGCCGCGACAGCGACCGAGTAGGCGCGGCGTACTTGCCCTAACACCTGCGGCTCGCCGACGACCATCGAGTCGAGCGAAGAGGCGACGCGAAAGACGTGGCGCACGGCCTCATCCTCGGCGTGGGTGTAAAGATGTTCGTGAAAAAAATCTGCGGGCACGTTGCGGGCGGCGCTCAGGAAATTGCTGATGCGGGTTGCGCCGGTCTGGCCGTCCACGTTGCCGGTCGTCGCCACCACCTCGACGCGGTTGCAGGTCGAAACGATCAGGGCTTCGCGAATCTGCTCGCCGTCCACCAGCGCATGCAGCGACTCGGTGCAAGCGTCGTCTGAAAAGGCGAGCCGCTCACGCACCTCCACGGGCGCGGATTTGTGGTTGAGACCGACGAGAACGATAGACATAAAAAGCTGTTAGCTGTTAGCTGTTAGCTGTTAGCTTAAAGCAAATGGGCAAGTCCTGTTTTGCTAAAAGCTAATAGCTAACAGCTAACAGCTTCATCCAAACACGTGATAGCCGCCGAGCCAGCGTGTGCCGAGAAAGGTGAAGACGACGAGTAAGAAGCCGGCGACACCGGCCCAGGCGGCTTTGCGCCCGCGCCACTGCGCGCGATAGTGAATCATCGTCAGATAAAGTACCCAAGTTAGCACTGCGAAGACTTCCTTCGGATCGTTGTGCCAGATACGACCGCTGCGCGCGGACGACCAGATCATGCCCGTCAGTATGCCGAGCGACAACAGCGTGAAGCCGATGCCGGCGGCGGTTGCGCCAATGTCGTCCACCGTCGAGAGCGACGGCAAGCGATGGAAGAAGGCGCTGAAAGTTTTCAGTTTCAATTCACGATCCTGCCACAGGTACATCAAGCTGGCGGCGAAGACGACGAAGAAAGCGGCGTAGGCGCAGATCAACAGGGTCGTGTGGAAAGGGAAGAGCCAGCCGGCCGCGCCGGTGGTGACAGAGTCGGCGCGCACGCCCGCATCGCCGTGGACGAGCATGGCGACGAGTAGGAGCAGAGTCACGATGGGCAGCGTCAATGCGCCGAGCGCGCGGGCGTGATAACGATAGAGCGCAAGGCCATAGGCGATGACGAGCGTCCACGCGAGAAACGAGAAAGTTTCGCGCAAGCCGAAGAGCGGATAGTGCCCGTCGCGCACCCAGTCGAGCACGAGCGCGGCGGTGTGCAGCGCGAAGCCTGCGCCGAGCGCGATGAGCGCCGTACTCTCCGCCGAGCGGCGTTTACTGATGAACGCGAGCAGCGCGTGGATGGCCGCGACCGCGTAAGCTATGAGTGTGACGATTAAGAGAGATGTCATCGGCGGTGTTACTGCCCGTAAGTATGTCGCGGCTCATTGTAAGGGATGGTCTAGGGCACGGCAAGCGCGTCTTTCGAGCGGCGCACGTTGAAAGCAGGCAGGCAGACGTGCGAAACTGCTGTTGTTCCGCTTCAGTTATAGATGGCCGCGCAAGGTGAGACGATTATGCCCACACGCGAAGAAGCATGGGAACTGTTGTGCGAGTACACGCAGGGCGAAAGCCTGCGTAAGCACGCGCTCGCGGTGGAGACGGCGATGCGTGCGGCCGCGGCGCGCTACGGCGGCCCGGATATGGATATAGACGAATGGGGCATCACAGGGATGCTGCACGATTTCGACTACGAGATGTTCCCGACCGCCGATGAGCATCCCTACAAGGGCGCGACGATCATGTGTGGGCGCGGCTATCCCGATCACATGATTCGCGCAATTATGGGCCACGCGACCTATACGAACGTGCCGCGCGACACGCCGATGGCCAAGGCTCTGTTTGCGACGGACGAGTTGTGCGGTTTTCTCGTCGCCTGCGCGCTCGTGCGCCCGTCGAAGAGTCTGGACGATATGGAGGTCTCTTCAGTCAAGAAGAAGCTGAAGGACAAGGCGTTTGCGCGCACGGTCAATCGCGATGATATTTATCAGAGCGTGGCCGAACTTGGTGTGAATCTCGACGAGCATATACGGTTCGTGATCGACGCACTGCGGCCGGTGCAAGAGCAGATCGGCTTGCATAGCTTGACGGCAGATCAGCCATCCAGCTTGTAGGATGGTAAAAGTTGAAATAGCAGGGGCAGCGCAAGGTACATAAGCAGATGAGATATGAGTAGGCTGAGTATGATCGTTAAGATGGCTTGCAACCTACGCCGCCGCGCGGTGTGGCGATAAACGAATATACCTGTGCCTATGCTTGTCAGCAATGGTAATAACTCGAACAAAGCAATCTGAGAGCTAATCGAGTAAAACTTAATGATGTTGAAGTGCTGTATCAAATCAAGAAAAAGATAGCTACAGCCTGCGCCAACTACGGCGGCGACGAGCGAGGCGGCGATGAGCAGCTTCCAACGCAACGGGCGGACACGTCCTTTACGGATTAGCTTCAGTCAAGCTGTTAGCGAGGATGCACTAACAATCATAGCGGAGCAAGCGCCGCAAAGCATAGGAGAAAGCAGGGCCGGGTGACGAGGGGCGAGTGACGAGTTGTAAACTTTGTTCTACTCATCGCGTACCCCTCGCTGCTCGGCACTAACACAATGGTTGCCAGAAGCACATTATTGTTCTTAGCGCGGCAGGAGGGGCTGAAGGATTTTGCGACGCGCTTCAGCTTGTTTAAGAAACTGACCACGCGCTTTGTCGCGGGCGAGGACATTGAGCAAGCGGTCGCCGCCATTCGCGAGATCAATGCCACCGGCGCGAGCGCGTCCTTCGATCACTTGAACGAGGGCGTGACGAAAGCGGCAGAGACCGAGGGTGAGGTGCGCGAGTACACAGAGGTGCTGGCGCGCATTGACGAGACCGGCATCAACTCGAATGTCTCGATCAAGCTGACGCAGTTCGGGCTGGACATCGAGCCGGAGTTGACCTATCGGAATGCGCGCTCGGTCGTGGCTGAGGCGGCGCGGCGCAACAACTTCGTGCGCGTGGACATGGAAGGCTCGCAGGTGACGCAAATCACCTTCGACATCTTCAAGCGGCTACGCGCGGAGTTTGATCTCAACACGGTCGGCATCGTCGTGCAGGCTTATCTCCGGCGCACCGAACAGGACGTACAGGAGTTGCTGAAAATACCGGCGCGGATACGTCTGTGTAAGGGCGCGTATAACGAGCCGCCCGAAGTGGCCTTTCCCGATAAGCAGGACACGGACGCGAACTACGTGCGCTTGATGCGCGTACTCTTGGCGAGCGGCACGTATCATGGCATCGCCACGCACGACCAGAAGATGATTGATGCGACGGTCGAGTTCGCGCAACGCGAAGGCATTCCAAAATCCGCATTCGAGTTTCAAATGCTCTACGGTGTGCGCCGCGATCTGCAAATGCAACTCGCGCGTGACGGCTACAACATGCGCATCTATGTGCCGTATGGCAAGACTTGGTATCCTTATTTTATGCGCCGGCTGGCGGAGCGGCCGGCCAACGTCTGGTTCGTGTTGAAGAACCTGCTCAAAGGTTGAGCGGGGTAAGGGAAGCGAGTAATGTTCTGTCCACACTGTGGCGCTGACAAACAGAAGGCGGAGGCGTACTGCACACGTTGCGGTGTATGGCTGATTGATCCGAATGCGGTCATGCGCCATGGGCGACGCATCCCGCACACGGCCAAATCGCCGGAACAGAAACTGCGCGCCGTGCTGGCCTTCAACGTGATTGACGCGCTGCTCGCGCTCGCCTCATTCATAGTGTTGCTGCTGTACATGCGCCCGGACGTACATTGGTCAGTTATCATCGGGATGGCGGCCAGTTTAGTGATCGCAGTGCATCAAGCAGTTAGTTTCAAATTCAACCTCGAATTGCGCAGCCGCATGAAGCGCGGGCGCGAGCATGCGCAAACTGATCTGACCCCGCCGCTGGGCGCACCCGTTGATCACCGCGCGCTCGACGCGGGCGACCCGGCGCAGTTCGCCGCCCCGTTCGGCGTGACGGAGAACACCACCGAGTTATTAGCGCAAGTGCCGCGCGGGCGCGGAGAGCGACGCTGATGGAAGAATACTTCTGGATCGTCTGGGTCGTGCTGGGCGTTGTGTTGCTGGTCGCGGAAATTTTCACCACCGGCTTCGTGCTGTTGTGGTTCGGCATCGGCGCACTAGCGGCTGCGCTCATCGGTCTCGCAGGCTTCGGCTACCCATTACAGTTCCTCGTCTTCCTTAGCGTCTCGATGGCTTTGACGGTCGCCTCGCGCACCATCTTCACGAAATATTTTGTGCGCAAAGAACTCGAAGGCGGCTTCAAGACCGGCGTGGCCGCGCTGCCGGGTAAGCAGGGCACGGTCGTCACCTCCAGTCGGGGCGCGTTACACGAAGGCGCGGTCAAAGTATACGGCTCGACGTGGACGGCGTATCCGGCGGAGGGCGAAGAGGCTTTGGAAGCGGGTGACCGCGTGATCGTGGAGAGCGTGCGCGGCGCATCAATCTATGTGCGGCGCGTGTCGGCGACGCCCGACTGGCGGCAGAACGCGCTGCCGGAGGGCAAAGAATAGACCTGATTAAATTTTCCCTGCGCAGACACAAAGGGCACGAAGATTATTCAACGATCTTCGTGCCCTGCGTGGCTTAGTGGGTAATCGCTGAACCCTTATGGCGTGCCGAAGCGGGCGCGGTATTCGATAGAATCAACGAAGCTGCGCGTCACTTCCCGGAAGTTGCTCGGGTTGGCGTTCAGGAAGTTCAGGAAGTTGGTGAACCCGGCCGGATCGGGATCGCGCCGCAGATACCCGAAGTACTGCGACAGGACGTAGGCGCGATTCGTCGCGGCTTGCGCGAACGCCGTATTGTCTACGATCTCGCGTAAGACCTGCGCGCGTGTCTTCGTGCCGGAGTTCAGATCGGCCACGAGTTGATCGCGGTTCGAGATGGCCACGCCCGCATTGGCGATCAACCGATCCACGAACGCCGCGTTCGTGAGCGCATCGAAGGTCGTGCGGAACTCTTCGCGCAGCGTAAAGTCGCCGGGGAAGCGCGCGATGTTGGCGAACACTTCAGCCGAAGTCGCGCCATTCAAGTTCGACACATCGTAGACGAACTCGCGATAGGTCGGCAGGCGGTTGAACGAGGCGATGTAGAACCGGATCGCAAACTCGGCTTTGAGTCGGAACTCAGGCGAGCGCGCGAACGCCGCCGAGACCGTGACGCGGTCGCAACTCGGATCGTTGATCCGATCCGGACAGTTATTGAGTACCGACACCCAAGCGTTGAATCCGGCAATGTCGGGTTCGCGATTCAGGAAGTCGATGTATTGCTGCCGGACGAAGAACGGCGTCTCGTCAATCGGGTTGGTCGAGGTCGGCACGGTCTGCACGGTCTGCGGCTCGCCGTAGATGAAGTCGTCCATTACGACCACGTCCACGCTGCCGCTCTCGTTCGGCCCCAGCGCCGAGTTGCCGTTGATGAGGCGCACGCGCGCCACAACGGCGCGGGCAAACGTGACGCCGACGAACGCGTCGGTCTGATTGAGTAAGGTGCCACGCGGCGGCGGCGCGCTCTGCTCGAAGAGCAGCGTGCCGCTCGCGTCGAAGTATTGAATCTTCGTCGTGCTCGCTAAGTCCACATCGGAGAAGACCGCGCCGAAGCCATTGACCACTGCGGGTATGCTCGTGCCGGGGACGAAGAAGCGCACGTCTATGACGTTGCCCGTGCTGCCCACCGTGGTGAATAGCCGCTCGGGGCTAAACGGTGTGAACGTGTTCAAGTAACCGGGGTTGATATTGCTGAAGTTCGGCAGCAAGCCGGAGCCGCTCCGGGCGCTGACCTGCAAACGGGGCGTCGTGCCGCCCGTGAGCGAGAAGACCGCGCCGCGCGGCGAATTGCTGTTGAAGAAATTCGCCGGCAGGTCGTTGGGCGTGGCGAACTGATCGGGCACGCCGTCCCAGTTGATCTCGCGCCGTCCCGCGCCGAACGTGCCGCCGACGCCGTTATTCGCGCCGCCGAGATCGGCCCGGAATTGATCGACGGTCGCTTGAATCTCCGCCGGAATGTTCCCCGCGGCCGTGCGCACGCGAGGCGCTTGCGGCACGTTCACGTCGTTGTCCACGACAGTAATGGTGACGGTCGTCGGCCCGTTGAAGGCTGCGCCCGTCGGGTTGCTGAGCGTGACGGTGAACGTCTCGTCTTCCTCAAAGAAAGCGTCATCCGTGATGAAGATGCTGACCGTCTTCATCGTCTCGCCGGGCGCGAACCTGAGCGTGACGGAGGCGGTCGTGAAATCGGTGCGGTCGGACGCCGTGCCGTTGGTTGTGACCAAATCAACGATGGCAGTCCCCGTCGTATCGCCCGTGCGCGTCACCGTGAGTGTCACCTTGCCCGCGCCTTCCGCTACAGTGATCACATCGGCAGTGAACTGCACGTTGCTCAACGCCGGAGCCGTCGAGAGGGTGCGCAGCACCGACGGTTCGAGGTCACTTGCGACATCACTAGTCAGCCGCAACTGATTGCTCCCGTCGGCATTCATCAGGTATAGCTCGAAATTGTTGTCGCGCGTGCTGACGAAAGCGATCTTCGCGCCATCGGACGAGCGCGCCGGGTCTGTATCAAACGCCACATTATTGGTCAGGCGCGTCTGACCACTGCCATCCGCGCCGCTCATCGCATAAACCTCGAAATTGCCGTTGCCGCTGGCGTCGCGGTCACTCTGGAAGGTGATTTTGCCGGGCGACCATGAAGGATTGAGATCGTCCGCCGTGTTATTGCTGAGATTAATCTGGCTGCCGCCGTTGGCATCCATAATGTAAATCTCGGCATTGCCGTCGCGCTCGCTCGTGAAGGCGAGTTTGACTCCGTCGGGTCGCCAAGTCGGACTGTAATCGGCTTCCGGGCTGTTGGTGATGTTCGTCTGCCCGCTGCCATCAGCGTTCATGACGAAAATTTCGTCGTTGCCGGTACGGTTGCTCACGAAAGCAATCGTCGCGCTATTGGGCGAGAAGGCCGGGCGCAGATCGTCCGTGGGGTTATTCGTGAGCCGCGTTTGATTGCTGCCGTCGGCGTTCATGACGTAAATCTCCGCGTTGCCGTCTCGATTGCTCACGAACGCGATCTTTTTCCCATCGGGCGACCATGAAGGACTCAGATCATCGGCCGGATTATTAGTCAGCCGGGTTAAGCCGCTGCCGTCTCCGTTGATCACATAGATCTCGAAGTTGTCACTTCGATCACTTGCGAACGCGATCTTACCCGGCGGTTCCGGCGTGTGATTCTCAGGAGTGATCTGACGGGCTTGCGAGGATCGCGGAGACTGCGTGGCTCGCAAAGCAGCGGGCATACTCTCCGCAGCGCGCGGGACATTGGTGCGCCCGATGGCCGCACGTGTGCGCGCTCGCGCCAAGGCGCGCAGAGGGTAGCTTGATAGGTTAACCCCGCTCAACAATAGGGCGAGCGCCAACAGCATGCCGCCCCATTGTCTGCCGCTTGGGTTCGAGTATTTCATGACGTTGCTCCTTGGCCGAGTCCCATTTACCCGTTACGCCGCAAAGTTAATTGCGCGTATCAGCACGCTGCGCATAATTAATTACGCGTCCGGTCATCTGCCCCGGTACTGACTCCGAACGGTTGGGTTGCCGGAGCAAAGAACGGGAAAGTATTTTGGAATGGCACGTCGTTGGCGTCTACCCCGTCAACCTTTCCGCTGGGGGTTACCGGCTGACCGCTGTTGACGAGGGTCACGATGGTATCAATCACATCGTCAGCCGGACGACGCCCGTTCGGGAAAGCCGCCGCGGGGTTGTCGCCGCCGCCATTGCCGGTATTGGCCGTATTGAGATTGAGACGCAAGATATCACCATTCAACACGGCGACACTGGCGAGGATGTTGATCTGTGCCGTAGCAGTTTGTAGGCCCTGAAGCGCGGCGACGATTTCACCGGCGAACTTACCATTCGCATCATCAACCGTGTTGGCGCGGTTGTATGCATCCTTCAGCATCAGGGGCCGGATAAACACCGTGTTGACGGCGGGAATGCCCATGCGATCAATCGTCACGAATCTGCCGAAGCCGGTGATAGTGCCGTCTTTAGCAAACGCGGTGGGTAAGCGGCGCTGCATGTAGATGTTCAGTCCCAGGATGCCGCTCGGTGGCGGGTTCAGCAAGGCTTTAGGCACGCTGAGTGCCACCATCAAAATATTGTAACCCGCGAAGCTATCGCGCTTGCGGTTAAAGCAGTTGGGATTGATAGACGTGGGATCAGGGCTGCCGGGCGTCCCGCGGGGCGGCGTTGTGCCGGCGATACGCGAGTTGCGGTAGCAAATCTCAGAGGGAATATCGAAGAAGAACGGATCGTCAACCAACCCGGCGAAGAAGGAGATGCCGGTGGCTGCGTTGGTCGTCACCGTCTGCGGCACCGGGGGAACCGGCCCCGTCGGATCGGTTTGGGTGGTCGCCGCCGTGGAGATGGTTGTGGGCGCGGTAAAGGTTTGGCCGGACGAAAGCGCGATGGTCGCCGTCTGTGGCACGGCACGGCTGGTCTGCTTCGAGAAGGTCACGTCTATAAACAGATCGCCGCGGGCATCGCCCGTGTTCTCGATCTGGTAGTGGAAGCGGACGTTATTGTCGAAGAAACCTAAATTCGCGTTCTCCGATGGCACGATAAAACCATGCGTATCGCTAGCGATGATCACGTTGTTGTTGTTCGTTGGATCGAGAAAGAAATACACGTCGCCAATGTCTAAGCCCTGATCATGGTTGGGCGTCGGCGAGTCGCCATGGTCGGCGGCGTTGAGCGGCGGCATGGGGGTCAGCAACAGGGCGAGAGCCATCGTCACAACGAGAGCGGTAAGCGCTATGCTCTTACTGTTTCCGAGAATCATGATCTCTTCTCCTTCTTCTTGTCCTTACGGTAATAGCCCAGATTTAGACTGTTCAGCGTTGCGCGCCTGAATCGTTAGCGTACCCTCGCCTGGTTGAATCAAGTCTGATGAGTTGAGCTTGGCAGTAGCAATTTTCTGGTGCTTACGGCTAAGTCCTCAACGGATGTTTCTAATGCCGGAAATATAACACCACATCGCTACTTGTCAATATAATTAAACCCCACTAAGCCACGCAGGGCACGAAGATCGTTAAATAATCTTCGTGCCCCGCCTGGCTTGGTGGTTTAGGTCTGTTCCTTATGGCGTGCCGAAGCGGGCGCGGTATTCGATAGAATCAACGAAACTGCGCGTCACTTCCCGGAAGTTGCTCTGGTTGGCGTTCAGGAAGTTCAGGAAGTTGGTGAAGCCGGCCGGATCGGGATCGCGCCGCAGATACCCGAAGTATTGCGACAGGACGTAGGCGCGGTTCGTCGCGGCTTGCGCGAACGCCGTATTGTTTACGATCTCAAGTAAGACTTGGTCCCGCGTCTTCACACCCGCGTTCAAGTCCGCGATGAACTGATCGCGGCCCGCGTTGGCTACGCCCGAGTTCGCGATCAGTCGATCCACGTACGCTGTGTTCGACAGCGGATCGAAGATCGTGCGGAAATCGTCGCGCTCGGTGAAGTCCGCCGGGAAACGCGCGAGATTGGCCAGCGTTTCGGCCGCCGTCGCGCCATTGATCGTTGACAGATCGCGGATAAACTCGCGATAGGTCGGCAGGCGGTTGAACGAGGCGATGTAGAACCGGATCGCAAACTCGGCTTTGAGCCTGAACTCGGGCGAGCGTGCGAATGCGGACGACACCGTAATGCGGTCGCACGTCGGGTTGTTGAGCCGGTCCGAACAGTTGTTGAGCAGCGTCACGAAGGCGTTGAAGCCGTCCGGATCAGGTTCGCGGTTAAGGAAGTCAATATAGTGTTGCCGGACGAAGAACGCCGACTCGTCAATCGGGTTGGTCGAGGTCGGCACGGTCTGCGGTTCACTGTAGATGAAATCATCCATGACGACCACATCCACGCTGCCGCTCTCGTTCGGCCCGAGCGCCGAGTTGCCGTTGATGATGCGGACGCGGGCCACGATGGGCCGGCCGAATGACACGCCGACGAACGAGTCGGTCATATTCGAGGCGATGGCCGGCGCGCTCTGCTCGAACAGCATTGTGCCGTTCGCGTCGAAGTATTGAATCTTCGTCGTGTTGGCCGTGTCCACATCAGAGAAGACCGAGCCGAAGCCTGTGACCACGGCCGGCGTGCTCGTGCCGGGAATGAAGAAGCGTACATCCACGACGTTGCCCGTGCCGCCGAGTGTGGTGAATAGACGTTCGGGGCTGAATGGCGTGAACGTGTTCAGATAGCCGGGGTTGATGTTGCCGAAGTTCGGCGGCACGCCTGAGCCGCTTCGGGCGCTGACCTGCACGCGCGTGGCTCCATTCACCAGCGAGAAGACCGCGCCGCGCGGTGAATTGCTGTTGAAGAAGTTGAGCGGCAAATCGTTGGGCGTAGCGAACTGATCAGGCACGCCGTCCCAGTTAATCTCACGCCGGCCTGCGCCGAACGTGCTGCCGACGCCGTTGTTCGCACCGCCCAGATCGGCCCGGAACTGATCGACGGTCGCCTGTATTTCGGCGGGGATATTCCCGGCCGTCGTGCGGACGAGTGGCGCTTGCGCCACGGTCGTGTCGTTGTCCACGATAGTGACCGTGGCAGTTGCTGGGCTGCCTAAGACTGCGCCCGTCGGGTTGCTGAGGGTGATGTCGAACGTCTCGTTCGGCTCGACGAATCGATCATCCGTGATGAAGATGGGGAAATTCTTCGAGGCTTCGCCCGGCGCGAAGCGGAGCGTGCGGGTGACGGTTGTGTAGTCGGTGCGGTCGGAGGCTGTGCCGGTGACGGTCGTGATGTCCACGGAGGCCGCGCCGGTGCCGCCTGTCCGCGTCACAGTGATGTCGAGCGTGCGCTGTCCTTCATTCACAGAATAGGTGCTGGCGCTGAGTTGGATAGAGCCGAGCGTCGCGGCCGAAGGCAGCGGCTGGACAGACGGGTCAATGTCGCTGGCCGGGTTATTGGTCAGGCGCACGACGTTGCTGCCGTCAGAGTTGCCGGCGTAAAGCTCAAGGTTGTCCGCCGCGTCGCGATTGCTGACGAAGACGACGCGCGCACCGTCGGGCGGCCGCGCCGGATCGAGGTCGAACACCGTGTTGCTGGTCAGCCGAACAGGGTTCGAGCCGTCGCCTGCGTTGATGGTGTAAATCTCGTCGTTGCCGTCGCGATCCGTCTGGAAGGTGATGCGCCCGGCCGGCCACGTCGGAGCCACATCGTTGAATGAGTTAGTGGTCAGACGGGTCAGCCCCGTGCCGTTCGAACCAATGCGATAGATTTCAAACTTGTCGCCATCGCGGTTGCTGGCGAAGCCGAGCAACGTGCCCGAAGGGGCCCACGTTGGGTCGTCGTCGTCGCCTAAATTTTGTGTGAGATTGGTCTGGCTCGTACCGTCCGTGTTCATCAGATAGACTTCGTCGTTGCCGTCGCGATGACTGACGAAGGCGATCTTCTGAGTGGGCAACGTAGGCGACCAAGCCGGCGCGAAGTCCTCGGCCGTGTTGTTGGTCAGGCGGGTCAGGCCGCTGCCATCGGCGTTGATAATGTAAATCTCTTTGTTGCCGTCGCGGCTGCTGACGAAAGCGATCTTCGTGCCGTCGGGCGACCAACTCGGCTGCACGTCCTCAGCCGGATCGTTGGTCAAGCGGACGAGTCCGCCGCCGTCCGGGTTCATCACGTAGATGTCGAAGTTGCCGGCGCGGTCGCTAGCGAAGGCGATCTTGCCGGGCGGCTCCGGTGGCAACGCGCTGATGTGAAAGTCGTCGCCCGCTTGCGGGGCTTGCGCTGCCGCCGCGGCCGGCTCGTCTGATTGGGTTTTACTCGAACTCTGCTGTGGCTGCGAGCGAGCGGCATTGGGGGCCGACTTCGCTCTCTGTTGCGATCTACCGGACGGGGCTAACCCGCCCGCGCATACCGCCAGCGCCAGCAGCAGAACGAGCAAGTGCTTAACACTGCTTGTCGTCTGTTTCATGGCCTCGCGCTCCTCTTCATTATGAATTGCCATCGCATCGGGCTTGTTCAGTGCCCGCTTAGTTGCGTGTCAGGTCTTCCGCGCCGGTGCCGCCCGGGCGCGGCTGATGCGGTGGCGGGAAGAACGGGAACGTGAGCGGGATTGGCAACTCGTTCGTGTTCGCGTTGTCGGTGATCCCGCCCGCCGGCTGATTGGCAATGAAGAAGAGAAGCGTGTCCACCACATCGTCGCCGGGGCGGCGACCGTTGGGGAAGCCCGCATAGTTAGCCGTCGAGTAGATTTCCTCGCCTTGGCCGACCGTGGTGTTGGCCGTGTTCAAGTTGAGGCGCAGCATGTCGCCGCGTGTGACGGCGACGCCGGCCAGAATGTTGATGTTGGTCGCGTTCGTGCCGAGCGCGGTCAGAGCAGCGACGATGTCACCGGCGAAGCGGCCGGCAGCGTCGTCCACGCCGGTGGCGGCGTTGAACTCGTCCTTACGCGGGAACGGGATCAGCACAGCGTTGACCGCCGGGATGCCATTGCGGTCAAGCGTCACCCAACGACCGAAACCGACGGCCGGGTAGTTCGCGCCGGGCCTAACTTGGTCGGGCGAGGCGAGAAATAGCTGCGGGCTGCGGCGTTGCAGCACGCCGTTCATGCCGATCTCATTGACCGTGCCGCCGGCCGCGGCATTGAACAACGCGCGCGGGATGCTGACCGCGATGTTCATGATGTTGTAGCCGGCGAACGAGTCGCGCCCGCGATTGAAGATGGCCAACGCATCGGAGGTACAGGTTGCCGGCGGGTTAGGATTGGCGACACAGGCGCGCAACGCGGCCGAGGCGGCCGAGAAGGCGGGGATGTCGAAGTTGAACGTGTCGTCGCGCATACCGGCGAAGAATCTAACGCCGGTCGTGCCGAGGTCGGTGACGGTGGCCGGGGGCGGACAATTGGCCGCGCCGGCGATGCAGACCGAAGGCGGCGTCGAGGGCGCGGTGAACGTCTGCCCGTCCATCAGTGTGATGGTGGCCGTTTGCGGCGCGGTCGCGCCCGTGCGGCGCGAGAAGGTGAAGTCGATGAAGCGGTCGGGGCGCGGGTCGCCGTTCAACTCGATCTCGAAGCGATAACGCACGGACGGGTCGAACTGTCCGAAGTTGTTATTCTCGCCGGCCGCGATGAAGCCGCGCGAGGTCAGCGCGAGGATGACGCGCGTGTTGTCCGTGGGATCGAGAAAGGCGTAAGCGTCTGCGCCGTCAATCGATTGATCGGAACTGTTATAAGGGGCGTCGCCGTGATCGGCGGCATTGAGCGGTGGGGCCGGGGCGAGCAGAGTCGCCAGTGCAATCGTCAGCGCGAGCGCGGCCAGCGCAGCGCGGCGAGTTCGTGAACGTGACATCGTTCTTCTCCTTCATTGGGTCAAATGCCAAATTAATAACTCACCGTCTGCTCGCACCAAGCGAGTGGAAGCCAGCGAATCGGTGCGTTTGAAAGTGTGCGCCGGGCAGCGCAAAGTTAATGCTGCGGCCCATTGTGCGAGAGCGCGCTGCGGCTGAAGCGTAAGTCCGGCGAGTTGATGGATCAGGGAAACCAACCATGATGGCGCAAATTATTACGGCGGGCGACATCTTATCCGAGTAATGAGTTTTGTCAAATCAAAATCACCGTTGCCCAAACATTTACGCGGTATAACACATGCTTGCCGAATAAAGCTTGCGGGGCACTATTATCAATTAACTTATCTTCGTGCCCCGCCTGGCTTGGTGGTTTAGGTCTGTTCCTTATGGCGTGCC
>JANMAD010000576.1:0-7195 GCA_031359515.1 Acidobacteriota bacterium
TCAAGGCGACTTCTTCAGGAGTAGGAATTCGCCTTTGACGCCTTCGACATTGCTGGTGGTGCCTTTGATGATGCCGCCATCAAGCTTGCCCTGCCAGACCGAGTATGAATTGCCGACGGTGATCTGCACAAAGCTTTCGACCTGTCGCCATGTGCCCTTAACCGTCGTGCGCTCCCGCTGCCCGTTCACGATCCGATTGAAGCTGTAATTAAGCTTGCCGTCTTTGAGGAATTCGACGGTGTACTCACCATCGAGCAATTCAGCGCTGGTGCCCGTCCAAGACGTACCGGCCAGCCCGCCTTCAAGCGGCAACTCTTCCGCCCGGCTGCTGGTCGGTGCTTCGGCAGGTGTCGCTGCGGCCGGTTGAGCGGGCGCGGCCGTCGCCGTCAGCAGCGTGTCCGCCGCGGCCGCCGCCTTCGGGTCTTTGACGGAGAGTACCAGTTCGTCGGCGCGGTAGCCCTCGACCACGGCGAACGGTTTCTGCACCCTGCCTTGACCGAGATCGAGTGCGACGCGCCGCGGCACGTTGTCTTGCAGGTACTTGACGAGCGCAGCAAGTGTCACCTCGCCGCGCTCGTTCACCGCTTCGCCCTTGAGTCCCTCAACTAGCGCCAGCGTGAAATAGCCGTGCCGCGGATCGCGCCGCTCATAGGCGCGCCGGCCGACCTCGGTCGCATAGAGCGTCGCGAAGGCTTGCACCTCGCGGTTGCGCACGTCGAAGTTGAAGCCGCGCATGTAGGTTTTTGAGAGCGGGTTGTCGGCGGCGGCGCGGCCCGCCGACGGATCATTGCGGCAGGCGTCCAGGAGCAACAGCACTTGGCCGACGCCCGTCTTGCGCACCCAGTCTTTGATCTGCACGACGTTGATCGCGGTCTGCTCCAACAGGTTCACGTCATCGCTCACCTGCGCATCCGACGGCAGGAGGAACGCCTGTTCGTTGCGCTCGATGCCGTGCCCGGCGAAGGAGAAGAGCAGCAGCCCGTCCTTCGGCACGACCGAGGCGATGTTAGACAGTTTACGCAGAATGTTGCCGCGCGTCGGCTGCCAGTCCGTTGAACGGTTCGACGTGAGCAGCACGACTTGATCGGCGGGGAAGCCGGCATAGCGCACGAGCGCGTCGGCGAGCAGCCGCGCGTCATTGGACGCAGCAGCCAGACCAGTCACCTGCGGATCGTTGTACTGGTCAACGCCGATGATCAGCGCGTAGCGCTTCGCCTTGCCCGGCAGCGTCTGCACCAGTCCCAGCGCCCGCGTCGCATCCTGCGCCTTCTGCTCACGCATGTCTCGCTCAATGCCGCGCTCCTGTGTCTGCGGCTGCGCCGGTGGCTTATTCTGCGCCCGCGCCGCCAGCGGCCCATGCGATAGCACGAGCAAAGTCAATGCAAACAGCGCGACGGTCGCAACGGAGAGCGTCGTATAGGTGCGAATTCTTGAGGTCATCATATGGCAACTTTAGCGCGCATCGCGCCGTAAGGGAAGGTTTTTTTGCCCGCCAGCGTGCGTGACAGAGCAGCGCACGGGCGCGACTCTCTTATCGGCTCATAGTCCTTGCAGATGGCGCGTATCGTTGAGCGCGAGGATGCGTAGGAAGCCGTCCGCGCTTAGGTGGAAGCGATTGATGCCGCAGTTCGAGGTGGCGAGCCAGACGGGCCGCAGTTCTTGCGCGTCGAGCGCGCCGAGCAGGTGCAGGACGAGGATGCAGGCCGTGCCGGTGTGGGTGAAGACGGCGACTTTGCCGCCGCGATTGGCGGCAATCGCTTGATCGAGCGCGCGGGCGGCGCGGTCGAGCAGTTGGCGATAACTTTCGCCGCCATGTAGCACATGCTCGAAGTCGCGGCGCAGCAGCGCGGCGTACTCGGCCGGGTATAGCTCGGCCGCTTCTGTGAACGTCAACCCTTCCATGTGCCCGACGCTACGCTCGCGGAATGCGTCCGACTGCGTGACCGGCAATCCTGTCGCACGCGCTAACGGCGCGGCCGTCTCGACAGCGCGCAGCAAGTCGCTCGTGTAAATGGCCGTCACGTCTTCGCCCGCGAGCGCCCGCGCCGTCGCTTCCGCTTGCTTGTGGCCAAGTTCCGACAGAGGCGTCGCCGTGTGCCCGCCGAAACGCTGCTCGGCGTTGCCCTGCGACTGCCCGTGCCGGATGAGCAGAATAAGCGTGCTGTCCATAAGGCAGTGATGAGTGACAAGTGACAGGTGATGAGCAGGAACAAGTTTTTAACTCGTCACTTGTCACTCATCACTCGGCACTGTTTTCTATGCGGCGACTGTTTCGGCTCTCATTTTTGCAGCTTGGTCGTGGCTGACGAGCGCGTTGATCAGTTGGTCGAGGTCGCCTTCCATAACGAGGTTGAGTTGATGAATAGTCAAGCCGATGCGATGGTCTGAGACGCGGTTCTCTTTGAAGTTGTAAGTGCGAATCTTTTCAGAGCGGTCGCCGCTGCCGACTTGCGAGCGGCGTTCGGAGGCGAGCGCGTCGTGCTGTTTCTGCTCCTCCATCTCTTGCAGCCGGGCGCGCAGCACGCGCATCGCCTTCTCGCGATTCTTGATCTGCGACTTCTCATCCTGCATCGAGACGACCGTGTTGCTCGGCAAGTGGGTGATGCGGACAGCCGAATAGGTGGTGTTGACAGACTGACCACCGGGGCCCGATGAGCAGAAGGTATCTATGCGCAGATCGTTCGGATTGATCTTCACGTCCACCTCTTCGGCTTCGGGCAATACGGCAATGGTGATCGCGGAGGTGTGTATGCGCCCGCTTGCCTCGGTCTGCGGCACGCGCTGGACGCGATGCACGCCCGACTCGTGCTTCAACTTGGAATAGACCCGGTCGCCCTCGATCAACGCGACGGCTTCCTTGATGCCGCCGACGCCGGACTCGGACACGTCGAGCACTTCCATCCGCCAGCGTTGCCGTTCGGCGTAACGCGCGTACATGCGCAGCATCTCGGCGGCGAAGAGCGTCGCTTCGTCGCCACCCGTGCCGGCGCGAATTTCGAGGATCACATTCTTCTCGTCGTTCGGATCGCTCGGCAGCAGCAGCACGCGCAACTCTTCTTCAAGCTGATCGATCTGCGTCTGTAGCGCGTCCATCTCGGCGCGGGCCATCTCGTGCATCTCTTCATCGTCGCTCATGTCGAACAACTCACGCGCGCCTTCATGCTCGTGCCGCAAGGTCTTCAACGCGCGATATTTCTCGACCGTCTCGCCGAGGCTGCGATGTTGCTTGGCCGCTTTGATATAAGCGACCTGATCCGCGAACAATTCCGGCGACTGCAACTGCGCGGTCAACTCTTCGAAGCGCGTTTCGATCTGTTCTAATTTTTCTAACATAGCTGTTAGCTGTTAGCTGTTAGCGATTAGCTTTCAGCTAAAACTCTTTCCTTTATCATTCGCGTTACAACGTAAGCGCTGGGTTTAGTTAGTGAAAAGCTAACAGCTAATAGCTAACGGCTAATAGCTCTTCACGAGAGCGGCGTCATGGCCGCCGTCTGCGGTTGCGGCTCAAGCTTGAGCGATTCCTTCAGCGCGTAGATGGCGACTTCGAGTTGCTGATCATTCGGTTCTTTGGTCGTCACGTTTTGCAGCCAGAGACCGGGGCGCGTGATCAATTTGAAGATGAGACTGCCTTCGCGTTGCGCCGACAAGCGGATGATCTCGTAAGAAACGCCCGCGATGACGGGCACGAGCGCGATGCGCGTGAGCATGTTGAGCAAGAGCGAGTCGAACTTGACGACGGAGAAGAGAATGATCGAGACGAGCATCACGACCATCAGGAAACTCGTGCCGCAACGCGGATGCAGCCGCGATTGTTTGCGCGCGTGCTCGACTTCGAGCGGCAAGCCCTTCTCCCACGTGAACACGGTCTTATGCTCCGCGCCGTGATACTCGAAGACGCGGCGAATGTCTTTCAAGAGCGAGAAGCTGATGATCATAGTCAGGAAGAACGACATGCGGATCAGCCCGTCAATCAGGTTGAAGCCGACTGAAGGCCGCACCGGATGCAGATAGTAACGCGCCCCGCTCCACGCGCGGCTGTACCACGCCGGTTGCTCGGTCGCTTGGTTGGGCACGTTCGTCTGCGTGTTCACACTTGATGCCATCTGCGTTTGCGCCGTGCTTGTCGTTTGCGTGTTGCCCGCGGGCACGGCCCAGCCGGCAGCGATGAAGAGCGCGTTGGTCAGAACGAGCGGCGCAACGATGAAGAGCAGTACGTTGAAGATGAGCGCGAAGAAGATCGAGCCGGCGGCCGAGGCGTTCGTGCCGCGCTTCAGTTCGTCCTGCGGCCGTTGCTTCGTCGGAATCGGGAACAGCCCCGGTACGCCGCCCGTGATGCCTGCGAAATCGCCTTCGCCCTCGACCACGGCGGGCGTTAGCACAAGCCCGACCGCTTCCTGTTCCTGTTCTTGTGCGCTCACAAATGCTTCGCCCGCCGAGTAGTTCAACGCCTTGATGCCGAGCGCCATTGATTGCACCAATACGGCCGCACCGCGCAAGACGGGCAGACGCAGGATTTTGTAGCGGTCGCTCCATTTCGGCAGCGCCGCGCCGGTGTGCGTGATCGTCCCGTCGGGCCGGCGCACGGCCACGGCGTAAGCGTTCGGCGTCCGCATCATCACGCCCTCGACGACCGCTTGGCCGCCGACGATCAAATCTTTTTCGCTTGTGCTCACGTTTGCTTTGCTCTCCTGCCTAAGTGTAACTGTTCTCCACGGCCATGCCGCGCATCGTCCCTCATTCCAGAATACAACAACGCCGACGTTTGGTGCGCGTTGATTGCCGACATGCATGTTTGATGCACGAAGGGGCAATCGCCGCGAAAACGTCGGCGTGCAGGTTTCGGGTCGCTAATACTGGCGCTGTAAATCAGTCTGGCGCATGAAACGCGGGGCGGGTTGAACTTCAACCGGCCCCGCCCCCTTCGACAATTATTGTGCGGCGGCTTCGGTCTGCGCCTCGGCCGGCGCTTCGGTCTTCTTGCCGTAACGCTTGTTGAAACGGTCAACGCGCCCGGCCGTGTCGATCAGTTTCTGCTTGCCCGTGAAGAACGGGTGACAGGCCGAGCAGATTTCGACGTGCAGATCGCCCTTACGGGTCGAGCCGGTCTTGAAGGTCTCGCCGCAGGCGCAGGAGACCGTGATCTCGTGGTATTCGGGATGAATTCCTTGCTTCATAATTTCCTCTCTTTCTACAGGCGCGAATTTGTCGTGCCTGGCAAAAGCCTATGATACGGGCGAGCCTTTTTATCGTCAAGTTAGATGGGCACTTAACGCTTGCACGTGACGATCAAGCGACGCGGGCGAAGTTGATTGACAAGGCGCAGGGCGCATGCTAAAAAATTGGCGCACCGTCCTGTTGAATCTTTAGGTCAGTTTTCACCACGAAGCAATTTTATAAGCAGAGCTTGTCCGCGCCTTCAAAGACGCTACTGCTGTGACCGTCTAACTGTGTGATGCGATGACCGACGAGCCGGAAAAACCAAGTCCGCCCGCGCCTGATGCGCCGCCGGCCGCACCCACGACGGCCGACGAAGACAAGGCCGCGAAGATTGACGCCGCGAAAGCCCGCGCCGTCGCCGCTAAGGACGCCGCCACAGCAAAGGGCACTGCCGCGCCAACTGCTGCGGCCGGTGCGCCGAAAGCGCCTGTCAAGAAGAAGGACGAAGGGCCGAAACCAACCGACGCTTCAGCGCACCCACTCGTCAAACGGCTGCGCGCAAAGTTCAATAGCGACATCATTGAGACGTTTGAGTTCATCGGGCAGTTGTCCGTCCGCGTCTCTGCCGCGCGCATCGTCGCGGTCTGCGAGTCGCTACGCCGCGACGCGGAGACGCCGTTCGATCTGCTCGCCGACCTGACCTGCGTGCATTACCCTGAGCGCACCGACACGCCCTTCGAGGTCGTCTATAATCTTTACTCGATCAGCGGCAATGAGCGCATGCGTCTGAAGGTGTGGACGAGCGAGACGGCAGGCGTCGAGAGCGTGACCAGCGTGTGGCCGACGGCGAACTGGATGGAGCGCGAAGTCTATGATCTGTTCGGCGTGCGCTTTCATAATCATCCGGACTTGCGGCGTTTGCTGTTGCCGCCCGATTGGGCCGGGCATCCGTTCAGAAAAGAGTATCCATTAAAGCCCGTCGAGAACGAATGGACGCGCAAGCACCTGCCGCCGTTGAGCGAGGTGCAGCAGGAGCAGTTGGAACAACGCCGCGCCTACGGTCTCGAACTCCTCTCGCACCCGGACGAGCGCAACATCCGCGAGATTTTCGTCGGCGGCAAGGAAATCATGCCGCTCGATAGAAAATGATGAAGGAAAGACTGTCCGTTGTCCGTGGTCAGTTGTCCGTTGCTCTCTTTGACCTGAGTACACGGCTACAGCTTGAGTTGAACCACTGCCCACGGACAACGGACAACTGACAGTCTTTAACTTATGCATCAGATCGAAGTCGCCACCACGCAGGAGACGCTCTACGACAGCCCAGAGATGGTGCTGAACATGGGGCCGCAGCACCCTTCGACGCACGGCGTCCTGCGCGTTATTTTGAAACTCGATGGCGAGACCGTGATCGATCTCGACTGCGACATCGGCTACCTACATCGCGGCATGGAGAAGATTTGCGAGAACCGGCTCTACCCGCAGATCGCGCCTTACTGGGATCGGCTCGACTACATCGCTGCCGTCTCGAACGGTCTGCTCTGGGTTGAGACGGTCGAGCAAATGATGGGTCTCGTCGTCCCGCCCCGCGCGCATTACATCCGCACGATCCTGACCGAGTTAAACCGTATCGCTTCGCATCTGCTGTGGCTCGCCACGCACGGTCTCGACATCGGCTCATTCACCGTACTGCTATGGGCACTACGCGAGCGCGAAGAGATTTTGAAGATGTTCGAGCGACAGTTCGGCGCGCGGCTGACTTGTCATGCGTGGCGCATCGGCGGTATGCCGAACGACACCTACGAAGGTTTTAGCGAAGACGTGACGCAGTTCGTGGATAATTTTCCGCACCGGCTCGATGAATATGAGACGCTGTTGACGGAGAATCGCATCTGGCTGGGGCGCACGGTCGGCATCGGCGTTATCTCGGCAGAGGATGCCGTCGCTATTGGCTTGACCGGCCCTGCGCTACGCGGCTCCGGCGTCGCCTACGATCTGCGCAAGGCGCGGCCTTATGCGGCTTACGCTGATCTTGATTTTG
>JANMAD010000587.1:0-7581 GCA_031359515.1 Acidobacteriota bacterium
GATGACATCGGTGATCTGCTCGACGAGATGTTCTAAATCACCGTTATTTGCGTATGACATTGCTCAACACTCCTCCAATAATCTGATCAGCCAATTTATATGTTCTTATACCAATCATCATCTACGGTTATCTTCTCAACAATCTCTGTGGTTATGCCTAAAGACAATTCCTTTAGTTTATCGGCAAGTTGATCGCCATTAACCAGATCAATTGGTGGCGCACCATCCCGCGTAGCTTCCTTTATCGCATCGCGCGTGAATGTGCCCGTCGTGATGAACAGTCCTTTATCAGCTCTGCCAACCATTGCGCCCCGAAAGTCTCGGATTTGATTAGCGGCTACTGTGCCTTGATACCTTTTGCACTGGAACACGACATGAAAACTTAGAAACCCACTAACTCTCGCAATTCCCTTTCCATCAATGCCACCATCCCCCGATCTACCCGTTACTTCTACGTGAACGAACCCTGACTCCCGAAGTATTCGTTGGACAAGACGTTCAAATGCTGCGGGGTCAAGCTGTTTTGTCAAAAGCGTATGCAAGGTCGCACGCCAAGACTGAGCCTCCTCTGGAGCCTCACTTATCTCTTGTTCGTCTTGCTTTTGCTGTGCGTTTTTTTGTTTCCTATCAAGTGTTCTTACATGTCGAACAACGTCCCGAGCATTAACCTCACGAATATGCGTCTTACTTGATGATATTGCCCAGACTCCTCGCGCTGAGTTTTCAAGTAGGCCGTATTTTTTCAGATAAGTCCTCGCCCAAGCTAAACGATACTCGATCTCAGTTGTGTGTCCTGTTTCCGCATTGTGCTGCTGAGTGAGAATTTCTTCTGGTAGGCTCAATGACTCAGTGACTTTCTCGTAAATTTCATCAACTGATCCTGACCCTCCTAACTCATGTAGTGCCTTGAGCAGAGGATTCATCAGCCTATCAAATGTTGGCATGCTATCGTCTCTCATACACCCGTCTCATTCATCCTACTTCTTGAGAAAGCGAGGCACTCGCGCGCGATGACGCGCTTTAACGCTTCTTCGTTCGGCTGCTCGGCGAGACTTGCTCGCCCACCAGATAAATGCATGCGTATCAAGCAAGAGCTTCATTCCGCGCCAAGCCAGAATTCTTCCGTCAATGGCTCATCGAAATCGTCACTGGTCCAAATCTCGCCCTTATTCAGATCGGTAATCCGCCGCTGACTCGTGCTGCTGACCGATACCAGGCGTGCGACCGGCTTATCGTCTTCCGCAATGATCACCTCATCCCCCGCTAATGCGCACGACACCAACTCTGGCAACTGCGCTTGTGCTTCCCGAATATCTACGGTCTTGGACATTATCAACTTTCCTTCCATCTTACTTAGGCCCGTCCCCCTACTTCTTAAGAAAGCGCAGGCACTCGCGCGCAATCACACGCTTCTGCATCTCATGTCTCATCGCGTATCAACGCCTCTTCATCGGCGATCTGAATCTCTTCTGCCGGGATCAACACCGCGCGCCCGTTTTCCCACGCCGCAATCGTGTTGCCCGCGCGCTTGTGCTCAAGCAGCGCGTGGCGGACGGCGCGGCGCAGGACACGTTCGATTGTTTTCCCCTCGCGGAATAGTTGTTTCGTTCGCTCAGCATTCATGCTCATAATCCCGTCTCCACAAATTGCCGCCAGATGTGTTCATGGAATATCTCTGTCTCGTGCATGCTGCTCCCGGATGCGATGATCGTTAAGTCGCTGGCTGTGGAGTTATCATATACCACCCATGCGTCAGCCAACTCACGGTAGAGCCGGAAAAAATTGCGCACGCCAACTGCATAACGGCGACGGACGACTGCTTCTGCAACGTTGTGCCCGCCCAAGCTGACGCGCGCCTTGACGCGCTGGATGGCCACTTCTGGACTCCGTAACCAGAGATACAGCAGATGAAAACTATAGCCCTGTTGCCGTAGTCGCCTTAACTAACCGGCGTAAGACCGACTTGCCAATGTGCTTTCAAAAGCAAAGCTCGCTCTCTGTTCGGCGAGCGTATGCAGACGCCGAAGCATAATCCGCCCTGACTCAAGGGCTACGCTTTCTGGCTTGTAAGCCGCCAAGCCGAGCGCAATCGTGTCTGCATTCACAAATTCCGCGAGGCCGAGCATGTCACGTAACAAGTATGGTGCAAGTGTTGATTTACCGGAACCGTTTGGCCCGGCGATGATGATCACTTGCGGGCCGGCATCATCGTTCATCAGCGTGGCCGTCTATCTCAACGATACTGCCGCTCAACTGCTTCGATCTTGGCGACGCGGCGTTTGTGCCGGTCTTCGCTGATCTCGGTGGCGAGCCAGGCGCGGACGATCTCGCGCATCTCCTGCGCGCTGATCGTGCTGCTGCCGAGTGTGAGGACGTTGGCGTCGTTATGCTCGCGCGAGTTGATGGCGACCTTGACTGAATAGCAGGCGGCGGCGCGCACGCCCGGCACTTTGTTGGCGGTCATGGCGGAGCCGATGCCTGCGCCGTCGATCACGATGCCGACATCGGCTTCGCCGTCGGCGACCGCGCGGGCGACGGCGTGCGCAAAGTCGGGATAGTCAACCGCGTCGGTCGAGTTCGTGCCGAAGTCGAGGGCGCGGTGACCAAGCTCAGCGAGGAAGGTCTTTAACTCTTCCTTCATCGGATAGCCGCCGTGATCCGCGCCGACGGCGACGAGTTTCGTCTGCCGCGCACCGCGCCGGGGCGTGCGGCGCACAAGTTCGATACCACGCTCGCGCACAATGTCGGCGGCAAGTGGCGTCAACCGCGCACCCTCGGCGACGCGCAGACGCGCGCCAGGCTCAAGTCCGCGCACATCGTCTTCCGTGATCACCGTCTTGTTCGATTCGTCGCGCGCGATGGCCGGTTCGGCAGAGGTGGACGCGACAGGCGCGACCGGCACGACCCGCGCAGAGGTAGCGGCGGACGCTGGCGGTGCAGTTGGTGGCGGCGCTTGTGCGGCCGCCTCGTCCGCAGGCAGCGCGTTGTTTAATACTTCGCGCACGAGGGCGCGCACACGATCACGGGTTGATTGCTCGTCAGACATGATTGGCTGTTCGCTGTTGGCGATAACTGTTGGTTAAAGACGAAAGCTGCCCGCTAACAGCTAAGCGCTGGCAGCTATTATTGACCTCCGCCGGTTGCTACTTTAGTATGTCGCACCATCAGCCGTGCGCGCAAACAAAGCCGTCGCCCGGCTGGTTCATTTCCTGTTCCATTACCCGATAAATTTCTTTGGAGGATCGCAAACGTGTCCGCTTCTTCCGCCCCGAGCGCATCCGAATTTAATCATACGAATCTTGAACCGCTGCTGACCGGCGAACAGATTCAGACGCGCATCAGCGAACTGGGCGCGCAGATCGCGCGCGACTATGCCGGGCGCAATCCGCTGCTGCTCGGGGTGCTTAAGGGCGCGTTCGTCTTTATGAGCGATCTGATGCGGGCCATCGATCTCAAACTCGCGGTCGAGTTTATGGCCATCTCCAGTTACGGCGAAAGCACGCGCTCGTCGGGCGAGGTTAAGATCGTGAAGGATTTGGACGTGCCGATTGAGGGGCGCGACCTCATCGTCGTCGAGGACATCGTGGACACGGGGCTGACGCTCAGCTATCTGCTCGCCAATCTCGCATCGCGCGGCGCTGCCAGCGTCAAACTCGCGGCGCTCTTGAACAAGCAGGAGCGGCGACTGCGCGCAGTGCCGATTGATTATCTTGGCTTCGATATCCCCGATGCTTTCGTCGTCGGCTACGGTCTCGACTTCGCCGAACGTTACCGCAATCTTCCTTACATCGCCGTGCTCAAAGACCCGTCGCTTAGTTAAGCGGCGCGCTTTGCTGATAACTTCAAGCCCGCGCGTCCCCACAGACAAACGGCGCGCTGACTGCACCACACTCCCGCGCGTTGAACTTTCATGCCCACGAAGCTTTGCTAACAACGATGCTGAAAACAATCTTCGCCCTCTGCCTACTGGCCTGCCTGTGTCGGACAAGCACCCACGCGCAAGCGCTCGCCACACAAACATCGCAAACTAAAAGCACTGCGAGCAACACCGCGCCGTCGCTGCCGATACCGAAGTACTCGGCCTAAAGGCATAACCACGAAGCCACACGAAACAACTCGAAAGCGTAATCCGCGATCTCTTCGTGTTGTTTCGTGTGGCTTCGTGGTTAATTTCTTCTGCTGGCCCTCTGTATCGGGTTTTGATTTAATCTCGCCGCCACGCAGTCTTGTCCATGATCTGCGACAAGAAACTTTCGCCCGCCATCAATCTCAAGCCGAAGTTGGCGGTGATAGTCTGACCGATGTCGGCGAGCGAGGCGCGTGTGCCGAGGTTGACGCCGGCGCGGGCGCGCGGGCCGTAGACGAGGAGCGGCACATATTCGCGCGTGTGATCCGTGCCGCGATAGGTGGGATCGTTGCCGTGATCGGCGGTGATGATCATGAGATCGCCGGCGCGCATAGCGGACATAATCTCAGGCAGGCGCGCGTCGAAATGCTCCAACGCGCGGGCGTAGCCTTCCACGTCGCGGCGATGGCCGTAGAGCATGTCGAAGTCCACGAGGTTCGTGAAGATGAGCCCACGCGAGTCTGCTTTGAGCGCGCTAATCGTCTGCTCAATGCCCTGCTCATTGTTCTTCGCTTTCAAGTCTTGCGTCGCGCCCATCGAGTCATAGATGGAAGCGATCTTGCCGATGCAGACCACGTCAAGACCATGCTCCGACAATGTCGGCAAAAGGTTTTCGCGCGGCGGCGGGACGGCATAGTCGTGCCGGTTCTCCGTGCGATAGAACGCGCCGGGTGCGCCTAAGAACGGACGCGCGATGACGCGGCCGACCTCATGTTCGCCGCGCAACAGATTGCGCGCCGCTTCGCAGATGCCGTAGAGCCGCGGGAGGGGGATGACCTCTTCGTGCGCCGCGATCTGAAAGACCGAATCGCCGGAGGTGTACACGATGGGCTTGCCCGTGCGGACATGCTCCGCGCCAAGCTCTTTGATGATCTCCGTGCCGGAGGCAGGTACGTTGCCGAGTATGCCGGGCACGCCCGTCTGCTTGATGAACTGATCAATGATGTCTGCTGGGAAGCCCGCCGGATAAAGTGGGAAGGCTTCATCGAGAATGATGCCGGCCATCTCCCAATGCCCGGTGGTCGTGTCCTTACCGTTCGAGCGCATGGCACAACGCCCGTAGGCGCCGCGCGGCGCATCTACCGGCGGCACACCCGCGAGCCGGCGCACGTTGCCCAGACCGAGTTGCCCGAAGTGCGGCAACTGCACCGCGCGCGACTCGCAGATATGCCCAAGCGTATCCGCGCCTGCGTCGCCCCAGTCGGCCGCGTCCGGCATCTCGCCCATGCCGACACTATCGAGCACGATCAAACAGATACGATCAAAGTGATTGTTACTAGACATAAGCTGCTGACCCCTCAAGAAGAAACTTTTACTGCCTATTGTTGGCTAACTCTTCGGCGCTTGATAACCTTCCCGCGCGCTGACTTGCGCGCCGGCCAAGCTGCGCACCTCGACGCGTATCTGGCGGAAGCGACCGTCGCGCGCTTTGTTGGTCGGATAGTAGCCGAGGCTGTACTGCGTGCCGATCTCGGCTGCGACTTGGGCGAAGGCAGTGCGGGCGGCGCGCAGGTCGAGCGCGTCGAAAGTCTTGCCGCCGGTGTCGCGCGCGAGTTGGCTCATCTCTTGCCGCGCGAGTTGATAAAGCGCGCGGCTGATGTCCATCCGCTCGAACGCGCCCAGCCGGCAGAAGCTCGCATAGTCGGCGGCGTCCGCGCGCGGGTTGAAGATGCGGCGATAGCGTTGCAGTTGCACCTTCGACAATCCCAACCGCCCATCGTCCTGACAGTCGCGCAGCAGCCGCTCTTCGACGTAATCCTCCGTGTTGACCTGCACGAAGTAGCCGAGCACACCCGCCTGCACGAGTCGCGCGCGTGCTTCCGTAAACTCCGACTCGCTCGACGAATCAACGCCGTCGGTCAACGCGACGAGCGCACGCCGGCCGCGCAGTTCCGCCTTCGGCGGATCGCGGAAGATGTCTTTAGCCACACGCTCAAGCGCGTCGTAGTAAGGCGTGCCGTTCGACGCGCCGACGTTCTCGATGGCTTGCCGCAGAGCCTCGCGATTGTCCGTCAGGTAAGACTGCACCTCGACGGTCGCCAGTGTCTGCGTGCCCTCTTCCGCGGCCGTGTTGAAGGAGAGGACGGCGACGCGGTCACCGGGGCGCAACGCTTCGATGAAGGCGTTGGCGGCGCGGCGGATCAGAGCGACTTCGGCGCGCGTCGAACCGGAAGTATCGAGCAGCAGCGCAACCTCGAACGGCGCAGCGGCGGTCGAGAAAGTGGCGACGCGTTGCGGGCGGCCGTCCTCATAGACGGCGAAGTTCTCCGCGCGCAACCCCGTGATGGGTCGCCCCGCGCGGTCGCGCACGACGACGGGCACGGGCACGAGTTGCGTGTCCACGCGCACAACATCGCCTTCATCAACCTCTTCCGCAATCGTGGGCGGCGCGTCCGTGCGCGGCGCGGGCGTCGCAGTGGGCGTGCCATTTTGTATTGGCGGCTTGGTGTTGACTCGACGCGGGCGTTGTTGCGGCGCGGTTGGTTGTTGCGCGTGGCCAAGTGCGACCAGGCTCAACGCCAGCAGCGATAGGCTGCCGAGTAGATTGCGTGCGCGATGCGCGTGCTGTGGCTTTGGGGATCGATAGAACATAGGCTTAAACTTTACACGCCAGTGGAGTCCGCGTGGTTGCAATGATAGCCGCAAACCGGCGCGGACAGAAAGGAGCGCCGCCAGAGATGTCAGTCATCGGCCGGTTAGACGAACAGGTGAACGCCTTGCTCATCACACCGCGCAAACGCAACGACGAGACGCAAGCAACAACGCGCGCAGAGACGCGCACGCCAGCGGAGACGACCACCGACCAACCGCAACGCGCTACGCCACCCGCTGAAACGAGCGCGCCTCGCACAGCGCAGACAGAATTGCCAGTCTGGTTGCTGTGAACGGCAAGCGTGCTTGACACCGCGAACAGGCATCTTTTAGGATGGCTCAACGCGCTGGACAAGTGACAATTAGTTGAACGGCGCAAGCGGTCTTTGAGCAGCGGGCGCGTGCCAGCACATTCATTAGAGGCACGTACTGTCAATGGTAGACGACCGCCCTTACAAGGCGGGGGTTGTGGGTTCGAGTCCCACCGTGCCTACCACAGTCGCCGCACGCGACACGCGTTAGCAGCGCAGTCGCCCGCACGGTTACAGCAAGTTTTTGCGGAGTCGTAGTTCAGTTGGTTAGAACGCCGGCCTGTCACGTCGGAGGTCGCGGGTTCGAGTCCCGTCGGCTCCGCCATTATTTTCAATAACTTAGCGTCACTGTGACAAGGCGCTAAAAGCGGGTGTGCCACTAATTGTGTCACCATTTTCCCCGCAGTCTTGTGCATTGAGATCGGTAGATTATTGCAAAAGAAAAGGGGCTGAGATGTTAGTAGCATCTCAGCCCCTTTTCTTTGCTCTATGTTGAATCTTGCAGTCGAGTGTGTTCTGGCAGCCGCAGTATGTCAATCTGCCCTCACCCTG
>JANMAD010000597.1:0-10673 GCA_031359515.1 Acidobacteriota bacterium
GTCTCGAAGAAGGCCGGCGACACATTAAAGCTGCCGACCTCCGTCGGCTGCTCGTTGATGACGTAGGCGGTCATGCCGAAGCCGTTGCCGACGGGGATGCCGTTAGCGAGGGCCGCGCGCTCGACGCCGGGCAACGCCGCCACGCGCGCCAACAGTTGCCGGTAAAACTCTGTGCTGCGCGCGTCGTCGTAGCCCAAGAGATGCGGATCGAGCGTGACGGTATAGACCTGTGCCGGCTGCGCGCCGGGGAAGATCATGCGCGCACGTGTGAGCGCACGCACGAACAACCCCGCGCTCACGAGCAACAACAGCGCGAGCGCGATCTGCCCGGCGACGAACAGATCGCGCAGCCGCGCACGCCGGTAGCCACGCGGGCCCGCGTCCTCTTTGAGCGCGCTCACCAAATCCTGCTTCGAGGCTTGCAGCGCGGGCACCAGCCCGAACAGCACGCCGGTCACGGAGGCGAGCGCGAACGTCCACGAGAGCACGCGCCAGTCGAGCCGGAAGTTCAGATCAAGCGGCAGCGGCATGGCTGGTTTGAAGAGCAGCAACAGATCGGTCAGCCAGAGCGCGCACAGCACGCCGACCGCGCCGCTCAACAGGCAGAGCAACACACTCTCGGTTAACAACTGCCGGATGATGCGTCCGCGACTCGCGCCCAACGCGAGCCGCACCGCGATCTCTTTGCGCCGTGCGAGCGCACGCGCCAGCAACAGGCTCGACAGGTTGGCGCAGGCGATAAGCAAGACCGAGCCGACGAGCGCGAACAGCAAGCCGATGAAGCCGACCACTGCGCCGCGCACCTCGGTCGGAAATGCGCCGACCGGCGCAAGCTCTACGCCCAACAACACCGCATGGGGCGGCTCGCCTTCCCCGCCCTGCGCGTCTTCCGGGTGCGCCGCCGCGATCTGCAACGCGAGCGTGGACAACTGTGCTTGCGCCTGCGCGCGGGCCACGTCGGGCCGCAAACGCCCGACCATATGCAGCCACTCGGCGCTACGCCCGTGCAGCATGTCGCTGCCGGGCACGACCTGTTGCTGCATCATCACGGGCACGAACACGTCGGGCGCATAGAGCGGCACGGTGCTGGTGAAACTCTGCGGCGCGACGCCGATGATCGTGAACCCATGCCCGTTGAGCGCGACGTTGCGCCCGATAATATTGGCATCACCGCCAAAACGACGTTGCCATAGCCCGTAGCTAACGACCGCGACCGGCTGCGCGTTCGGCGTCTTGTCCTCTTCCGGCAGAAAGAAACGGCCCCGCGCCGGGCGCACGCCGAGCACGTCGAAATAGTTGCCGCTGACGATCATGCCGAAGGCTTGTTCGGACTCCGCCCCGGTCGTCAGACTCAGCGGCGCTTCGCCCCAACACAGCAGCCCCGCGAGCGTGTCGCCGTGCGCGCGGTAGAATTCATAATCGGGATACGAGACGGGAAACTCATTGCCGCTGCCCTCGCTCGAACGCTTCTGCACGCCGACCAGCCGCGCCGGATCAGCCAACGGCAACGGCCGCAGCAGCAGCGCGTTCGCTACGCTGAAGATGGCCGTGTTCGCGCCGATCCCCAGCGCCAGCGACAGCACCGTGATCAGCGTGAACGCCGGACTCTTCGCCAGCATCCGCACGGCATAACGCACGTCTTGCAAGAATGTATTCATCGTCTCCCTTGTCCGTAGTCAGACAACTTTATTCGTAGCGGAGCGCGATCATCGGATCGAGGCGCATCGCGCGGCGCGCCGGGATGTAGCAAGCGACGAACGCCACCGCGCCGAGCAGCAACGAGATGCCCGTGTATGTCAGCGGGTCGGTCGCGCTTACTTCGTAGAGCAATGTCGCTAGCACGCGCGTGACCGCGAAGCTGGCCAGCAGACCTAGGCCGACGCCGCCGAGCGTAAGCAACATGCCGTGGCCGACGATGAGCCGCAGCACGTCGCTTCTTTGCGCGCCGAGCGCGAGGCGTATGCCGATCTCGTGTGTGCGCTGTGTGACCGAATAAGAGATCACGCCGTAGATGCCGACTGTCGCCAGCACGAGCGCGAGCGTCGCGAACATACCCAACAACAGCATCGAGAAGCGACGCAGCAGAATCGTGTCGGCCAACAGTTGCGCCATCGGCCGCACGTCATAGATCGCGATCTCTTTGTTCACGTCGAACACCGCGCTGCGGATCGCACTGACAAGAGCGGCCGGCTCGCTCGCGGTCTGCACGACCATCGTCGCCGCAAACGATGGGTACTGCGCATCCGGCACGTAGAGACCCATCGTGCCCGGCATGTCCAGCCCGTACTGGCGCACGTCTTTGACGACGCCGACGACGGTCGCCCACGGTGGCGGCACTTTGTCGCCGTAGTATCTGAGCCGCTTGCCCACAGGGTCTTCGCCCGGCCAGAGCTTGCGCGCCATCGTCTCGCTGACGAGCGCGACCGGCGGCGCGTGCGTGTCGTCCGTGCCCGTCAACGCGCGCCCGCGCAACAGAGGGATGGACATGGCGTGCAGGTAATCGGGCGTGATGATGTAGTTGTCCACTTCCGGGTAATCGCCCGCCTTGTATGTGCGCCCTTCAAGCTCGACCGAGCGGCGATCAAACCCACTGGCGGGCAGCGTGCTGGTGAGTCCGGCCGCCTGCACGCCGGGCAACGCCTCGATGCGCTCGATGACGCGCCCGTAGATGTCGTGCCAGTCCTGCGCCTTCGGATAACTGGCGCGCGGCAACCACACGCTCAGCGTGACGACGTTCTTGGCCTCGAAGCCCGGATCGACGTTACGCAAACGCACGATGCTCTTAATCAACAACCCCGCGCAGATGAGCAGCACCAACGCCAACGCCACTTCGGCTACGACGAGACCGCTGCGCAAGCGACTCCGGCTTGCGCCCGCGCCCGCGCTCCGCCCGCCGTCCTTCAACGTCTCGTTCAGATCGGGCCGCGACATGCGCCACGCAGGCGCAAGCCCGAAGACGATGCCGGTCAGCACAGACATGGCGCAGGTGAATGCAAGCACGCGCCCATCAAGCGCGATGTGCCCCAGCCACGGCACGAGTTGCGCGCCAACGGCCTCGATCAAACTCGTGCCCCAGAGCGCTGCGAGCAACCCCAATGCGCCGCCAGCCAGCGCGAGCAGCACGCTCTCGGTCAACAGTTGACGCACGAGCCGCACACGCCCTGCGCCGAGCGCGGCCCTAATAGCAAGCTCTTTTTGTCGTGCGCTGGAGCGCGCCAACAGCAAGTTGCCGACGTTCGCGCAGGCGATCAGCAAGACGAACCCGACCGCGCCGAAGAGCAGCAACAGCGTGGGCCGCAGCCGGCCGACGAGGTCTTCGCGCAACGGTGTGACGCGCACGCCATAGTTGGTGTTCGACTGCGGATGTTGTTGTTCGAGTTGTGCGGCAATGAAATTCATTTCGGCTTGCGCGGCCGCGAGCGCCACACCGGGCTTGAGCCGTGCGATGGCGCGCAGGTGACGGCCGGAGCGTTGCGTCTCGTCGGGCGGCTCGGCCACGGGCCGGTATAACTCCGCTGACTCGTCGAGCAAGCCCTTCGGCAGCGATTGAAAGTCGGCCGGCATGACGCCGACAACCGTGTAGGGCCGGCCCGACAGCGTGAGCGTGCGCCCGACGATGCCGGGGTCGCCGCCGTAACGCCGCTGCCATAGCCCGTAGCTCAGCACCACGACGAAGTCCTTACCGTCCTGCTGCTCTGCGGGCAGCAAGACGCGGCCGAGCAGCGGCCGCCCCTGCATCACGTCGAAGAACCCATCGCCGACCTGTGCCGCCGTGAGCCGCTCCGGCACGCCGTCGCCGGAGACGAGCGCACGCCAGTCGCCGTAGGTGGAGACGGCGGCGAAGCTTTTAGCCTGCGCCCGCCAATCGGCCACGTCGGTCGCGGACACTTGCTCGCGATGATCCGCGCGCTTACGGTCGTCGCCCCAGAGCAGCACGATTCGCTCTGGCTCTTGATACGGCAACGCGCGCAGCAGCACCGCGTTGACCACGCTGAACACGGCCGTGTTCGCGCCGATGCCCAAGGCCAACGAGATGACGGCCACGAACGTGAAGCCGCGACTCTTGAATAACAGCCGCGCCCCGTAGCGCAAGTCTTGCAACAATGTGCTCATCGCAACCTCCAGGAACAGTGCCGAGGGACAAGTGACGAGTGCCGAGTTAAGACAAGTCGGTTTTACTTGTCACTTGTCCCTCGGCACTGTTTTATTCGTAGCGCAGCGCGATCAGCGGATCGACCTTCGTGGCTTTGCGGGCCGGGATGAGACAAGCGACGAGCGCCACGCCTGCGAGCAGCAGCGCGACGCCGCCATAGGTCAACGGGTCGGCCGCACTGACGCCGTAGAGCAGACTAGCCAGCGCACGCATGACCAGCAACGCGCCCACGAGGCCGATGCCGACCCCGACGAGCGTGAGCCGCATGCCCTGACCGACGATAAGGCGCAGCACGTCGCTTCGCGCTGCGCCGAGGGCCATACGCACACCGATCTCATGCGTGCGTTGCGTCACGGAGTAAGCCATCACGCCGTAGAGACCGAGCGCCGCCAGCAGCAGCGCCGCCGCCGCGAAAATACCGAGCAGCCACGTGGCGAACTTTTGCGATGCGACCGCCGCCGCGACGATCTGCGCCATCGGCTGCACGTTCGAGACCGGCTGATCCTTGTCGATCTCATGCACGGCGTTGCGTATCGCCGCCGTCATGCTCGTCGGCTCGCCCGTGGTGCGCACAGCCAGACTCATGCCGCGACTGAACTGCATGGCGGGCACGTTGGGCAGTTGGAAGTAGGGAGCATAGAGTTCGACGCGCCCCGCTTCGTCCGGGCCGTAGTGCTTGACGTGTTTGACCACGCCGACGATCTGCATCCACGGGAACGGCGACTGCGGGCCGCCGACCTTGATGCGCTTGCCGATGGCATCTTCGTTCGGGTAGAAACGCGCCGCCATCTGCTCGTCAATCACAGCCACGGCGGGCGCGTCTGTCTTGTCCTCTGCGGTGAAGTAACGCCCTTTGACGAGCGGAATCTCCATCGTGCGGAAGTAGTTTGGCGAGACCGTGAGATTAACGGCGACGACGTTGTCCCTGACGTTAGTGACCTCATGCCCTTCGGCCGTAACGCCCGACTCGATACCGCCGTTCATCGGCAACCCGCGCGTGAGGCTCGCGCTCTGCACGCCGGGCAGAGCCTCGACGCGCTGCAAGAGCGCGCGATAGAAATTTTCGACCTGCGCGTTCTGCGTATAGCGCGCGTCAGGCAGCGCGACGCGCATCGTCAACACGTTATCCGGGTTGAAGCCGATGTCGGCGTGTTGCAGATGCATAAAGCTCTTCATCAACAACCCCGCGCCGACGAGCAGGAGCAAAGAGAGCGCGACCTCCGCAACGACCAGCACGCTGCGCACACGGTTGCGGTGCGCGCCGCCCCCACCGCTCCGCCCGCCTTCCTTCAACGCCTCGTTCAAGTTCGCCTTCGAGATTTGCACGGCCGGCGCGAGACCAAACAGCAAGCCGGTCACAATGGAGATGACAAGCGTGAACACGAGCACGCGCGTGTCGAGACCGATGTTCATCACGAGCAGGCGCGGCACGTCGTCCGGAATGACGGCCAGCAGCGCATCAATGCCCCACATGGCAAAGAGCAAACCCAACGCGCCGCCGGCGAGCGCGAGCATCACGCTCTCCGTCAGCAGTTGGCGCACGATGCGCCAGCGGCCCGCGCCTAAGGCCGTGCGGATCGCCATCTCTTTCGCGCGCGATGCGGCCCGCGCGAGCAGCAAGTTCGCTACATTCGCGCACGCGATCAGCAGCACGAAGCCGACAGCCGCGAGTACGACGAGGAGCGCGGCGCGTATGTCCTCGGTCGCACGCTCTTGCAGTTTGACAAGCGTGTAGCGTGTGCCCTCGTTCGACTTCGGATACTGCTGTGCGAGCCGCGCGGTGATGCCGTCCATGTCGGCGCGGGCTTGCGCGACGCTGACGCCGGGTTTGAGCAGACCTAATAGGTAGATGCCCGGATGGCTGTCGCGATCCTGCATCTTGTCCGCGTCCAAACCGATGGGCGCGTACACGTCCACCGGCGCTTGCCACTCGAACGTCTGCGGCAGCACACCGATGATCGTGTGGCTCTGATTGTTGAGCGTGACCGGTTGGCCGACGACGTTCGGGTTCGCGCCGAAGCGTTTCTGCCACAGGCCATGACTGATGATGACGGCGCGGTTCGCGCCGGGCTTATCATCGGCGGCCGTGAAGTCGCGCCCCAGCGCGGGCGCGACGCCGAGCGCGGGAAAGAAACTCGCGGAGACCTCGCGCGTGTCGAGGCGTTCCGGTTCGCCCGCGCCCGTCAGCGTGTAGCCCGCGCTGCGAAACGCCGCGAGTTGCTCGAAGCTCGTGCCTTGCTCGCGCCAGTCCTGATAGTTCGGATACGAGACCGACATGTTCGGCACTTGCTGACTCCACTCGGAGAGAAAGACCAAACGCTCCGCCGTCTTAAACGGCAGAGGGCGCAACAGCACCGCATTCACCACGCTGAAGATCGCGCTGTTCGCACCAATCCCTAATGCCAGCGCGAGAATCGTCACCAACGCAAAGCCCGGACTCTTCAGCAGCATGCGCCCGCCGAACCGTATGTCCTGCCAGAAATTGTTCATCACCAAACCTCCGGTTTGTCCGTGGTCAGTTGTTCGTGGTCAGTTGTTCACTGTTGCGTTAGTTGCGCTCTCGTCTCAGGCATTCGATCTCGCAAGCAGCACAACGGCCCACTGACTACGGACAACGGACAGTCTTCATTCATATCTCAGTGCGATCATCGGATCGACTTTCGTCGCGCGGCGCGCGGGCACGTAGCAGGCGAGCGCGGCGACACACGCGAGCAATAACGCAACGCCGATGAAGGTCAACGGATCGCTCGGGCTGACGCCGTAGAGCAGGCTCGTCAACATGCGCGCGGCGGCGAACGCGAGCGCGAGGCCGACGCCCAAGCCGATGAGCGCCAGCGTCATGCCCTGCCCCACGATCAGGCGCAGCACGTCGCGCCGGTTCGCGCCGAGGGCCATGCGCACGCCGATCTCGCGCGTGCGCCCGGCGACAACATAGGACATCACGCCGTAGATACCGATGGCCGCAAGCACGAGCGCAAGCACGCCGAAACTGCCCAGCACGGTCGCCGCCATACGCGCGGGAAAGAGCGGCACTTGCATGTGTTGCGTCAGCGTCTTCACGTCGTAGAGCGGCAGGCTCGGATCGAGTTGCTGCACCTCGCGGCGCAGCGCAGCGATGGTCGTCTGCGGATCGCCGCCGGCCCGCGCGACGAGCGTGATGGTCGAGTTGTAATCGCGCAGCAATGGCCGATAAAGGGCGGGCTTCGGATTCTCGCCTAAGCTTTCGTATTTGCCGTCGGCGGCCACGCCGATAACCTGCCAGTACGGGTCTTTGGGGCCGCTGTGGTTGAACCGTTTACCGATGGCGTCTTGGCCGGGGAAGAAGCGGCGCGCGAACGTCTCGTTGATGATGGCGACGCGCGATTCTTTCTCCTTATCCTGCGGCGTGAAGTCGCGTCCGCGCAACGCGATCTCCATCGTGTGAAAATAGTTCGGGCTGATGTAGTTCGGGATCGCCGACGGCAGTTGGCTGCTGCTGCCTGTGGGTTGGCCTTCGACGTAGATCGTCGTGTTGTTGAAGTTAAGACTGAGCGGCAGGTTATAGACCAGCGCGGCGGCGCGCACGTCGGGCATGGCTTGTGCGCGTTCCAACACTTGCCGTTGGAACTCGCGCCCGCGCTGTTCGTCGTAGCCTTGCAAGCCCACGTCGAACGAGAGCGCGACCGCGTTATCGGGATTGAAGCCGGGGTGCATGCGCTGCGCCGACTGCAAGCCGCGCACGATGAGACCGGCGCAGACAAGCAGCACGAGCGACAGCGCGACCTGCACGACCACGAGCGCGTTGCGCAAACGCGAACGCCGGAAGCCGCCCAGCGAAGCTTCATCTTTCAACGCGGGCACGACATCCGGTTTCGACGATTGCAGCGCGGGCAACAGACTGAACACGACGCCGGTCACAAGCGACAGGCCGAGCGTAAACGCCAGCACGCGCCAGTCGAGCCGCAGGTCGAACATGAGCGCGATGTCGGTCGGCAGTTTGATCGCCGCGACGAGATCATTGATCCAGGCCGCGAGCAACAAACCACCCGCGCCGCCCGCGAGCGACAATACCAAGCTCTCCGTCAACAACTGTCGCACCAAACGCGCGCGGCTCGCGCCGAGCGCCAGCCGGATCGCGATCTCTTTGCGCCGCTCGGTCGCCCGCGCCAGCAACAGGTTGGCGAGGTTGACGCACGCGAGCAGCAGCACGAGGCCGACGACCGCCATCAACACGCCGGCAAAGCTGATCACCGAGTTGCGTATGTCGGGGATGAACAGCCCCGGCGCGAGCAGGCGCACGCCGCGCCCTTCGTTATCCGCGGGATGCTCTTTGCCCAGTTGCAGCGTGATGGCGGTCAGCGCGGACTCGGCCTGCGCGGTCGTCACGCCGGTCTTGAGCCGGCCGACGACGAAGATATTGTCGTCGCTGCGCGACGTGAGCCAATCGTAGCCCGGCTCGATCTGATGCGCCATCGCCATCGGCACGAACAACTCCGGCGCGTAGGCGACCTCCGTCCCATGGAAACCTTTGGGCGCAATGCCGACGACCGTGAAGTTGTGCCCGTTGAGCGCGACGGTGCGGCCGACGATTGCCGGGTCGGACGCGAACCGTTTTTGCCAGCAGCCGTAGCTCATCACCGCGACCGGGTGCGCGTCGGGCGTCTGATCTTCTTCGGGCAGGAAGGCACGGCCGACGATGGGCTGAACGCCTAGCACGGCGAAATAATTGCCGGAGACCATGTAGCCCCAGATGCGCTCGTTGTTGCCGTCGTGGCTCAGGCTCATCGGCGCGAAGCGGTAGGCGAGCAACCCTGTAAGGACATCCTTACTGCGGTCGCGATAGTCTTTGTAATTCAGATACGACTGGATGGTGTAGTCCGCGCCGTTGTGCAGCGTGCCGTAAACTTCCGTGAGTTGTTCGGGGTGCGCGACTGGCAACGGGCGCAACAGCACTGTATCAACCAGACTGAAGATCGCCGTGTTCGCGCCGATGCCGAGCGCCAACGACAGAATCGCGATGCTCGTAAAACTCGGACTCTTACGCAAACGCCGCACGCCGTAACGCAGGTCTTGCCACAAATTACTCATCATCAACACCTCGGAAACAAATCTACCCATTGCCTGTCTCACTCGTACCTGAGCGCGACCAACGGATCGACCTTCGTCGCGCGCCGAGCCGGGATGTAGCAGGCCAGGAGCGCGACGACGAGCAGGAGCAGTGCGCCACCGGCGAACGTCAACGGGTCAGTCGGGCTGACGCCGTAGAGCAAGCTGGCCAGCACGCGCGTCAGCGCAAAGGCGCTCAACAGCCCGAGCGCGAGACCGACGAGCGTCAGCCGCACCCCTTGTCCGACGATGAGCCGCAGCACATCACGCGCCTGCGCACCCAACGCCATCCGCACACCAATCTCGTGCGTGCGTTGCGTGACATAGTAAGCGGTGACGCCGTAGATGCCGATCATCGCCAAGAGCAAGGCAATGGCGGCGAACGCGCTCAAGAGCAACATCGAGATACGCTGCGGCGCGACCGAGACGGCGACCACTTCGTTCAGCGTCTTGACGTTGTAGAGCGGGATACTTTTATCAAGCGCGCGGATTTCGCCGCGCAGGGCCGCAACTAGAGAGGTCGGCTCCACACTCGTGCGCACCGCGAGCGTCATGCTGCCCCAGCCTGCGTCCTGCGCGTACGGCACGTACATCTGCGCGCCCGCTGGCGTGTCGAGCGTCTCCTTCGTGTCGCCGACCACGCCGACGATCTCGCGCGGGAATTTTTCGTCGCGCCAGATCGTGATGCGTTTGCCGATGGGACTCGCGCCGGGCCAGTGTTGCCGCGCCATCGTCTCGTTCACGATCACGATCATCGGCGACTGCGCCGTGTCTTGATCAGTGAATGAGCGGCCCGCGACAAGCGGGATTTGCAGTGCGCGAAAATAATCCGGCGTGGCCACGAGGTAGCTGGCGTTGGCGGACTCTTCCGGCGTCGCGGGGCGGCCTTCGCGGATGAAGGAGCGGCCGACGTTGAACGTGTCACCGCCCAAAGGCAGGCTCAAGACTGCGCCGGCTGCCTGCACACCGGGCAGGGTCTTGACGCGCTCGGTCACTTGCCGCAGCATCTCGCTCTTCTGCTGTTTGTCCGTGAACTTCGCCGCCGGCAGCGCCAGCCGTATCGTCAGCACGTTGGCCGCGTTGAAGCCGGGACTCACGTCGCGCAAACGCATGAAACTCCTGATGAACAGCCCCGCGCCCGCGAGCAGCATGAACGAGAGCGCGATCTCCGACACCATCAACAAACTGCGCAGACGGTTGCGCCGCGCCCCTTCCGCGCCGCTCCGGCCGCCCTCCTTCAACGCCTCGGTCAGATCAGGGCGCGACGCTTGCAGCGCGGGCGCAAGCCCGAAGAGCAAACCGGTCACGACCGTGATGCCGAGCGTGAACGCGAACACGCGCGCGTCCGGGCCGATTTCGTCGGCGGCGCGCTCGGTCTGTTGTTGAGCGTGTGGCTGACCGATGTGCTGATCGCCATCAGCCCGGCCAACAGCCC
>JANMAD010000656.1:0-4505 GCA_031359515.1 Acidobacteriota bacterium
GTCGCCGCGCTTGCTCTTCACCGAACGCGACGGGCGCGGCTTGCGCGCAACGTTTGCCGCATGGCCCGCGCCGGTTGCTCAGTTGACGGCGCTCGTCGGCCCCGAAGGCGGTTGGGCGGATGAAGAGTTGGCGCAAGGGGCGCAGTCCGGTTGGCAACTCGTCACGCTTGGCGGGCGCACGTTGCGCGCTGAGACGGCTGCGCTCGTCGTCACTGCTTTGCTGCAACACCTATGCGGCGATCTGCGTTGAGATAATTGCGCGGCAGCTTTTTTGACGAAACGCCTCGGCCGGGCGCAGAATGTATTAACGGGGCGCGGCGCAAGGGCGCGGGAAACCTGACGGGAGCGGGTGCCGTATGGCGTTCACAAGAGAGGAAGCGGGCGCGCGGGCGCGGGCGGATTTGGCCGGGCGGCTAGGCGTGGCTGAGACAGAGATCACGGATGAGTCCGTAGCCGACGCTGATTTCTCTGACGCCAACTTCGGCGCGTCCCTGCCGGATGAGATGAGCGCGCAGATGATCACGCCCGGCTGGCGTATAATGTTGCGCGCGGGCGGACAAGTTTACGAGTACCGCGCCAATCGCAACCGACTCCGACTGTTCAACTTCGAAGGCGCGAATCATCGCGTGGTCTAAATCTTAGTTTTACCGCAGTGAGGTAAATGGCAATGAACCGAAATAATCTCTTTGGCCATCTGGCGTTGGCCGTGGCCGTTATCATTCTCGCCGCTTTCGTCGGGCAGATGCGGCACATGCAGTGGCGCACGCACGATAAACCGGTCGTGCGCGTTGAGACTGTGCAGACCGCCGAACAGGCCGACGATAAAGAGGACGGCGATGAGGCGGAAGACGCAGACGATCAAGACAAGGGCGAGGACGATGCAGAAGTGCTAGTGCGCTTCAAGCCCGGCACGTCGCCGGAGGCGATTGCGCGTATCACCGCGCAACTCAACGACCGCGTCGAAGATCGCTTCGAGCAGATCGCTAACGAAGAGATGGTCATCGCGGACGAAGATAATCTCGATGCGGAAGAGGTGGCCGCCGAATATCGCGCGCTGCCCGAAGTTCTCTACGCCGAGCCGAACAGTGTGATCGAGCTTGAGCCGGGCGAGGACGAGGTGGGCGGCGGGCCCGGGCTGAAGCCCAACTATGTGGCCGATGGCGAGCACGCGCACCCGAGCGATCCGATGTTCGACGATCAATGGTCGCTTGATAATCACGGCACGCGCGGCGGCACACAGGGCGCGGACATCAGCGTGATCAAAGCTTGGGAGAAGACGCACGGCAGCGAGAAGATCGTGGTCGCCGTGCTAGACACGGGCGTTGATTACACACACCGCGATCTCATCAAAAACATCTGGACGCGCCCCGCGAACATGCCGGCCTATACCGACAAAGAGTTGGGCGAGTTCGACGACACGCACGGCTTCGACGCTTCGGACATGGACGGCGATCCGATGGACGATAACGGGCACGGCACACACTGCGCCGGCATCGTCGGCGCGGAGGGCGACAACAACGACGGCATCGCGGGCGTCAACTGGCGCGTCGAGATCATGCCGTTGAAATTCCTCAACTCGAACGGCTCCGGCTCGGTTAAGGACGCCATCGAGTGCATCAACTACGCGATTGCGCGCAAGAAGGCGGGCGTCAACGTGCGCATTATCAGTGCCAGTTGGGGTTCGACGATGTACTCGCGCGCCCTCGAAGATGCGATCAAGCGCGCGGGCGAAGAGGACATTCTGTTCGTCGCGGCGGCGGGCAATTCCAGCACGGACAACGACCGCCGGCCGCATTATCCTTCGAGCTATGCGCTGCCAAACGTCTTGAGTGTGGCCGCGCTCACACGCCGCGACGAGCTTGCGTCGTTCTCGAACTGGGGCGTGAAGAGCGTCCATGTGGCCGCGCCGGGCGCGGAGATTCTTTCGACGTGGCCCGACAATCAGTATGAAGAGCATTCGGGCACTTCGATGGCGACCCCGGAAGTATCGGGTGTCGCGGCGCTCGTGTTGGCGTTGAATCCCAACATGCCGGTCAAAGATTTGCGCGCGCGGTTGATGAATGCGACGGACAAACTGCCCGCGCTCGCCAACAAGGTGACGAGCGGCGGACGCATCAACGCGGCCCGCGCCGTCAAAGCCGAGTGAGTTGAGCCGCGCGATATTGATGTAAGTAGTCAAGCCCCTTCGAGCCGCGTGGTCGAAGGGGCTTGTTGCTTATAGTCGCAGTTAACCTTTACCCTGATCAGCCATGAGCGATAAGACCAACGATCTGTGTGCTGCGCTCCGCGCCAGCGTTGACCACATCACGCTGGAGTGGGTGCGGCGTGTGCAACATGATCCGTACATGCGCTCGGACGACAAATTGACACTCACGCAGATCGTGGATCACGTACCGCAGATGCTTGAAGAGTTGTGCGAGCTATTAGGCCAAGCTGGTGTGCCGGACTTCAAAACAATCCGCGCGGCGAGCGAGCACGGTTACATGCGCTCGACTGAAGGTTACTCGCTGCTCGATCTGTTACGTGAGCTTGAACTGCTGCGCGATTGCGTCTTTCAGTTCGTCGCCGAGACGGAGACCAAGCACAACGTCGCCCGCGCCGAGACCGTCCGCGCGTTGCGGCTCGTCAATCATTACTTCGGCGAAGACATTTTGTTCGTCGTCGAGCATTTTCTGCATAGGCCACGCCGGATGACAGACGACGCGAATTGATCTATAACTTGCGCCGCCACCAACCAAAAGAGAAGCGAGGGCCAAGACGAAGATGAGTGCGTCCACCCAACCGCGTGCCACCGACGCCACGCCGGAACTCGACCAGCTTTGCATCAACACGATCCGCACGCTCGCGCTCGACGCCGTGCAGCGCGCCGAGTCCGGACATCCCGGCTTGCCGTTAGGCTGCGCGCCGCTCGCTTATATACTGTGGACGCGCTTCCTGCGGCACAACCCACACAATCCGCAGTGGGCGAACCGCGACCGCTTTCTGCTCTCCGCCGGACACGGCTCGATGCTGCTCTACGCGCTCTTGCATCTAACCGGCTACGATCTGCCGCTCGAAGAATTGAGAAACTTTCGCCAGTGGGGATCGAAGACGCCCGGTCATCCGGAGTACGGCTTGACGCCCGGCGTGGAGATCACGACGGGGCCGCTCGGCCAAGGTTTCGCCAACGGCGTCGGCATGGCGCTGGGCGCGGCGCACCTCGCGGCCAAATTCAACAAGGAAAATTTGGCGCTCATCGATCACTACGTCTATGCCATCGTCTCGGACGGCGATTTGATGGAAGGCGTCGCATCGGAAGCCGCATCGCTCGCAGGGCATCTCAAACTCGGCCAGCTCATTTATTTTTACGACGATAATCACGTGACCATCGAAGGTTTCACCAAGCTCGCCTTCTCCGAAGATGTGCCCGAACGTTTCGCGTCATACGGCTGGCACACTGCGACCGTCGCTGACGGCAACGATCTCGCTGCGATTGACGCGGCGATCCGCGATGCGCAGTCTGTCAGTGATCGCCCGTCGCTCATCTCGGTCAAGACAACAATTGGCTACGGCATGCCGACCGCTGGCACGCGCAAGGCACACTCGGACGCGCCGGGCGCGGAGGCCGTGCGCGCGACGAAGCACGCATTGGGTTGGCCCGAAGACAAAGATTTTTATATTCCCGACGAGGCGTTACAACATTTCCGCGCGGCCGGCGAGCGTGGGGCGAAATTGGAACAGACGTGGAACGAACTCGTCGCGCGTTACGCGCAGCAGCACGAAGAGTTGGGCCGCGCGTGGCGCACGCTCATGGCAGGCGAACTGCCCGACGGTTGGGAAGCCAAGCTGCCTTCGTTCACGGATGCAAAACCGATGGCGACGCGCGCCGCATCGGGCGAAGTCATCAACGCGCTCGCGCCCGTGTTGCCGATGCTCGTCGGCGGCTCGGCCGATCTGGGGCCGTCCAATAACACCGACATTAAAGACGGCGGCAGCTTTCAACCCGACGCTTACGACGGGCGCATCATCCACTTCGGCGTGCGCGAGCATGCAATGGGCGCGACGATGACGGGCATTAGTCTCAATGGCGGACTCATTCCCTTCGGCGGCACGTTCTTATGCTTCTCCGATTACATGAAGCCTGCGATTCGCCTTGCCGCTCTGTCGGAAGTGCAAGTCATCTATGTCTTCACGCACGACTCCATCGGTCTCGGCGAAGACGGGCCGACGCATCAACCCATCGAACAACTCGCGGGTTTGCGCGCCATCCCGCATCTCTATGTGATCCGCCCTGCCGATCCGCACGAGGTGCGCGAGGCATGGCGCGTCGCCATCCTGCGCCGTCATGCGCCAACCGCGCTCATCCTCACGCGCCAGAAAGTGCCGACGCTTGATCGCAAAACTTACGCGCCGGCCGAAGGACTCAGACGCGGCGCGTACATTATCGCCGATGCGACCGACGCGCAGGGCCAGCACGTCAAACCGCAACTCATCCTGCTCGCCACCGGCTCGGAAGTTTCGTTGAC
>JANMAD010000681.1:0-9322 GCA_031359515.1 Acidobacteriota bacterium
ACTCGCGCCGCGCCAGACGCAGAGCGCGATCAGCCACGCCAAGAATCAGGGTCTCGACGCCGAAGCCTACGCCGCGCGCGTTGAATACGCCGACGAGAAGAAGGCCGCCATCGCGCGCATCTTCAAACTCTACGAAGAACGTCTGCGCAACAACAACGCGCTCGACTTCGACGACCTACTGATCAAGGCCGTCCGCCTCTTGCGGAAAGATGCCGAAGTGCGCGGTTATTACAACGACAAGTTTCGCTACATCCTCGTTGACGAATATCAAGACACCAACAGCCTCCAGTTCGCGCTCATACGTTTTTTGACTGAGAAACAACAGAACGTCTGCGTCGTCGGTGACGAGGATCAAAGCGTGTACAAATGGCGCGGCGCAGACATCACCAACATTCTGAACTTCGAGCAGCACTACCCGGCGGCGCAAGTCATTCGTCTCGAACAGAATTATCGCTCGACGCAGACCATCCTCGATGCGGCCGGCGCGGTCGTGAAGCACAACACCGAGCGCAAGGGCAAGACGCTGTGGACGGCGAACCCGGCGGGCGAGCGTTTGCGCTACTATCAGGCGCTCGATGCCGACAGCGAGGCGCGTTTCGTCGCGGCGAAGATCGAAGAGCATCGGCGGCGCGCACATGACCTGCGCGCCGCTATCCTCTATCGCACGAACGCGCAGTCGCGCGTCTTTGAAGAAGCGTTGCGCCGTGCCGGGCTGCCTTATAACATCGTCGGCGGCTTCTCGTTCTACGAGCGCGCCGAGGTGCGCGATGTGATCTCTTATTTGAAGCTCGCGTTGAACCCGCACGACTCGGTCGCGCTCATGCGCGTCATCAATACGCCCACGCGGGGCTTGGGCAAGCAGACGCTCGACGAGTTGGAACGACGCGCCAAAGATTTCGGCGTCTCGCTGTGGGAGACCATCGCGCTCGTGACCGATCCGCAGGCGGAGCAGAAGGCGTTCAACCCGCGCGCCACGAACGCGCTCAGGAATTTTCAACAGATCATCACCAACCTCGTCACGGTCGCGCAGCGCGAGCCGGCGTCCGAAGTGGTCAAGGCGGCGATCCTCGATTCGGGTTTCGCGCAGGCGTTGAAGAGCGAGAACAGCGAAGAGGCGGAAGGGCGGCTGGAGAACTTGCAGGAGCTCGTTAACGCCGCCGTGGATTACGATCAGGAAGAGGGCGGCGGCTTGCGCGACTTTATAGATTCCGCCGCGCTCGTCGCCGACTCGGATCAGTATCAACGCGATGCGCCCGTCACGTTGATGACGATGCACTCGGCGAAGGGGTTAGAGTTCCCGCTCGTCTTCATCGTCGGGATGGAAGACGGCTTGTTCCCGCACGCGCGCTCGGCCGCCGATAAGGCGGAGTTGGAAGAAGAGCGCCGACTCTGCTACGTCGCGATCACGCGCGCCGAACAGTTCTTGTACGTGTCGCACGCGATGAAGCGGCGCGTCTATGGCGAAGAGTTGGCGGCCGAGCCGTCGCAGTTCTTGAACGAGCTGCCGCTTGAGTTGATGGACGATCTGACGCGCGGCCCTTCATGGCTCTCGTTCGCGCGTAGCTCTTCGCGCGTCGAGAGTTTGCAGACCGCGCGGGCCTTGCGTGGCGAACAGAGTGAGCCGCGCGCAGGTCAGCCCTATGCGGGCAAGACTTATGACAGCGTTGACTCAATCGCCGAGTTCTTCCGCCAGCGCGGGCAGCAGTTCAATCCGCCCACCAGCGCGCCCGCGCAACAACCAATCATCAAACGACGTACAGAGCAGACGAGTGCGGCGGCGGCGAGCACGGCAGCCAACGCTAGCGCCTTCACGCCCGGCACGCACGTGCGCCATGCGAAGTACGGGCGCGGGCTGGTGCTAAGGCGCGAAGGCGCGGGCGACACGGCCAAACTGACGGTCAGCTTTCCCGGTTTCGGGCAGAAGAAACTGATCGAGAAGTATGCCGGTTTGGAAAAGGCTTAGCGTTCAACTGTGAACCTGTCATAATCTGCACGCGCAAGCCGCGCCCGCCGGTCGCGTTCTTGTCTCGCGGTAACGAATTACTGAAGGAATTTCCCCCTATGAGATCATCCGCCCGCCGCTCGCGCGCAACGCTTGCGCTGCTGCTCACACTCGCGCTGCACGCGCCCGGCTTCGCGCAACAAACACGCATGGCAACAGTTGCGCCGCAGACTGCGCAGCAGACCGCGTTGCCGCCCGCGTCGCCCGTCGCGCCGACGGCGCAACCACAGCAAACTCCGCTGACTACATTCGACACGTTGCTCTCCGCCGACGCTTACGCAATCTATGGCGAGGTGCGCGGCCTTGGTCAATACGTTACGTCAAAAGAGGTGTTGGAGTTGATCGCGCCGATGCGTCTGCCGGGGGGTGCGCCGCCCGAAGCGCTTGACCTGTTCAACTTCATGAGCCGGCACGCGGATGCCTTGACCACGGCGCGCATCATGTTCGCCGCCATGCCCACCCGCCCGCAGTTGCCCGATGGCATCGGCGCGGTCGAGTTGTCATCGCCCGAAGAGGCGCAGAAATTCGAGACCGCGCTGCGCAAGTTTTTGAAAGCTCATACGACGGCGACGACGACAACCGACGTGCCGAACGTTGACAGCACGACCACCAAGACTGCGGTGTTGGGCGGCGGCCCTGTCTTAGTCGCCACCGCGCCGCCGCGCGCTCGCGTGCGCCGGGGTGAGCGGCGCGCTAATGCACGCACGCCGGATAAGCCGGGCGCGCCGACCGTCGCGCCATTTTATTTGAAGCGCGTGGGCACGCTCGTCGTGATGAGCGACACGGCGTTTAAGTTTGCGCAGTTGCATCCGGCGGATGCGCCGTTACTGATGGATGAGCCGGGTTTTCAGACCGCACGCAGCCATTTCCCAAGCGAAGCAGTGCTCGTCTATTTCAACACCAAGCGCATCGAGCACAACGCCGCCGAGCAGCGCGCGAAGTACGAGCGTGAGGCGGAGAAGCAGCAGGCGTTGATGCGGCAAGCGGAAAAGGATGCCGCCAGCGGCGACAAGACAGGCACAGATGAACCGGCCGTCGTCGTCGCCGAAAAGATCGACGCGAACGGCAACATCGTGGCCAATCCAAACACCGGCAACGCGAACGCGCTACCCAAAGTTGAAGGTGCTCAAGTCGATCCGTCGCTGTTCCCGAAAGAGTCGCCGTCACCAATACCAGAAGAAGAGGCGACGCCGGCCGCGACGCCGCAGAAGTTGACGCCGGAAGAAGAGGCGCAGGCGCAGCAACGGCGCATCGCCGAGCAACTCTTCTCTGTCGTGCCGTCGCTGCTGTTCAGCGGCGCGCCCGGTAGCGGCAATAGTCAATGGCCCGAATCCATCGCCGTCGCGGCCGGGTTTGAAGATGATCAGATCGTCGTGCGCGCTCTGCTCGTCAACGAGACGGACGACGGACCGCAACGGCCGCTCCCCTTCGTGCCGTTGCTGTTGTCGGGGCCGGCCATCGCGCCCGCAGCGGCCGGCGTCGTACCCGCCGACACGGACGTGTTCGTCAGCGCGTCGCTCGATCTGCCACAGATGTACGACTACGTCTCTTCGATGCTCAAGCTGCTGGACTTCGCGGCGTCCGCCGGGAGTGAACAGAAGGGCGCGAAAGATTCGTTCGAGGCGCAGATGGGCACGTTCGAGAAGAACAGCGGCTTTCGCATCAAGGACGATCTGATCGCCGCGCTCGGCAACGAGATCGCCGTGGCCGCACCGGCGCAGTGGCTCGGTGTGCGGCGGGGCGGGAGTGGTCGGCAGTCGGCAAGCCAGCCGGCGCATGGCCCCGTCTTTATGATCGCGCTCAACGATAAGCAAGCGTTCAAGGCGCTCTTGCCGCGTGCGTTCGCATCGGTTGGTTTGAAAGGCATGAGCGAGCAGCAGTTGTTCGAGAAACGCGGCGAGGTAGAGTTGCTCACATTCGCGCAGGGCGCGGTCGCGCTCATTGATCGTTACCTCGTCGTCGCGCCCGACGCGGCCACGATGCACCACGTCGCCGACGCTTACAACAACCGCACGACGCTCGCCACGACCGACGCTTATCGCAACGCCGCGCGCTGGCAACCGCAGCAGGTGTTGGGGCAGGTCTACGTGTCGAGCGCGCTGGTGCAACAGATGTTTGAAGACCCGAAAAGCGCACTCGAAGATATTGACGACGCGGCCGTGCGCGATGTGCTGCTCAGGTTGAGCGCCGAACCGGGCGCGGTCACGTATGGCGTGACGAAAGAGAACCGGGGACTGCTGCACGAATTGCACGTGCCGAAGGGCTTGTTAGGACTCATGTCGGCCGACACGCTCATCAGCCAGCAGTTGGGGCCGATGCGCGGGCGCGAGGGGCAGGCGCAATGGGCGCTGCAAAGCCTCGCGGAGCGCGAAGCGAGCTACAAGGAAGCGCACAACCGCTACGGCACGCTTGAAGACCTCAAGCGTGCGGTGCGGACGGAACCGGGAGAGGAAGACGAAGGCGAGGCACTGTTTAATCCACAGGTGGAGGGCTATGACATCAAGCTCAACGTCTCCGGCGATAAGTTCGAAGCGACGGCGACGCCGGTTGATTATCGTAAGTCCGGCCGCCGCTCCTTCTACATAGACCAGACCGGCGTGCTGCGCGCCGCCGACTTGAGCGGCCGACTGGCCAACGCCACGACGCCGCCGGCTAATTAGCCCGGCGTGCGATTTATTTAACCGCAGAGACGCAGAGCAAGCGCAGAGGGGCGCAGAGAGTTAAACATCTCTGCGCCCCTCTGCGTGATCTCCGCGCCTCTGCGGTGAATTACCGCAGCCCGCTCTAAGGGCCCTCATCTCTCCCTTGCCCGTCGCCCCGCAAGCAACATCTCGCGCCCGACAAGGTAGAGCAGCACCGTCAAGATGAGGAACGGGATCAAGCCCAACAGGTCTGCCGCCGCGCCCTCGAAGAACGGGTTGCTGGCGGTTGACCAATCCTCGAAGCCTTTCAGCCGGTTCAGAATGCCCTCGCTCAGATTCATGAAAGCGTAGATGACGCCCGCCAGTGTGCCGCCCGCGATGTAGCCCGATGCGAGCAGCACGCCCTGACTCTTGTCGCCTTCCGCGACCAACTGATCTTCAGTCATGCGCCGGTTCTCCGGCTTCTTGCGCAGGTACTTGTCCACGCCCCAACGCACCAAGCCCCCGACGAAGATCGGCGAAGACGTGGAGAGCGGCAGATAGACGCCGACCGCGTACGCCAGCGACGGGATGCCGCATAGCTCCAACACGACGGCGATCATCACGCCCAACAGCACTAGGCCCCACGGCAATTGCCGGCTGAGAATGCCCTTGATGATGTATGACATCAACGTCGCTTTCGGCGCGGTGAACTTCTGCACGCCGGAGCCGTCGGGTCGCTTGTCGTAGATGCCGTTGATGCCGGGGTCGGCCAAGTAAACCGGCACGCCTTGATCGTTGACGAGATAACGACCGGCCGGGCCGTTCTCCGGCGTGGTCTTATGCACGACGTAGTAAGTGTTCGCGTCCGTCCGCGCGTCCGGCCCGTGCAAGCCCTCGCGTTTCGGCTGCCCGCCGCTCTGCTCGTACTGTTCAGGCGTGAAGTGGAAGCCGGCCGGGAACGTGAACTCCTTAGTGTTTGCGATGGGCACGTAGACCGTACCCGATTGATTTAGCTGCAACAGGATCGGCCCCAAGACGAGCGCCGACATTAACGCGCCGACGAGGATCGCGATCTGTTGATACTTCGGCGTCGAGCCGACGAGGAAGCCGGTCTTCAAATCCTGCGAAGTCGTGCCGCCGTTCGATGCGGCGATGCAGACGATGCCGCCGATGGAAAGCGCCGTGACGAAGTAGGGCGGCGCAGTCCAACCGATGATCAGGAAGACGAGACACGTCAGCAGGAGCGTGGCGACCGTCATACCGGAGATCGGGTTCGACGACGAGCCAACCTCGCCCGTCAAACGCGACGACACGGTGACGAACAAAAAGCCGAAGACGATGATCAGCAATGCGCCGAGAATGTTGAAGCGTAGATTCAACTGCGGCACGATCATGATCACGACGAGCATGGCGATGATGCCGCCCAGCACAAACTTCATCGAGAGGTCTTGATCAGTGCGCGGCGCGTCGGCCGCTTGCCCGCGACTGCCGCGCAGATCGGCTAACCCCCCTTTGAGGCCGCTCCAGATCGTCGGCAGCGAGCGAAACAGGCTGATGATGCCGCCCGCCGCCACCGCGCCCGCGCCGATGTAGAGAATGTAAGCCTTCTGGATTTGCGTCACCGTCATGTCTTTGATCAGGTGCGCGGTCTCCGGTGCGAGCGGCGTCATCCAGCCGCCGCCGAAATACTTAATCGCCGGGATCAGCACGAGGAACGACAGCACGCCGCCGCCGACCATGATCGACGCGATGCGCGGCCCGATGATGTAGCCGACACCAAGCAGCGCCGGGTTATTCTCCAGCGACAGCGACGCGGCCTCGAACGGTTTGCCGAAAACTTTCGTCGGATACTCTTTCCACGTCTTAAAGATTTGTTCAATCGCGTAATAGACGAAGCCGATGCCGAAGCCCGCGATGATCGTCTTGCCGCCGGTCGCCGCCTCGTCCGCCGTCATCGTCATCGTGCGCCCCTGCAAGCGCTCGCCCTCGACCGCCGCCGCGCGCGACTCCGCCGACGCGCCCGCTTTCAACACCTCCGCGCAGGCCGTCCCTTCCGGGTATTTCAAGTAGCCGTGCTGCGCGACGATGAGCGCACGCCGCAGCGGGATCATCATCAGGATGCCGAGCAAGCCGCCCAGCACCGAGACGAGAATGACGCGCGTGACTTCGAGGTCGAAGCCGAGAATCATGATCGCGGGCATGGTCACGCCGATGCCGAAGGCGATTGATTCACCGGCCGAGCCGGCCGTCTGCACGATGTTGTGCTCAAGAATCGTCGCGTCGCGCAGGCCGAACTTCGAGAGTACGCGGAAGAGCGTGATCGAGATGACGGCGACCGGGATCGATGCGCTCACCGTCAGACCGACCTTGAGCACGAGATAGAGCGACGACGCGCCAAAGACGATGCCCAGAAGCGTGCCGACGATAAGCGGCAGTGGCGTCAACTCGCGCAGGCGTGCGCCGTCCGGAATGTACGGGCGGAACGCCGCAAGATACGGGTTCGACGGTTTCGCGCCGACAATATCCGGGTACTCATTAGTCTCGGCGACATCAGCAGTCTCAGTTGCCATTGGGTCATGACCTCCGGTGCAAGCGTTACGTGTTGTTAGGGAGTAGCGGGGATTTCGCGCGCTACTTTACCGCGCACCGCGCGCGAGGGCAAGGATGAAAGCCGCGTCGCCGACCGCGCGTTATGCTAAACTGCGCGCGATCCGGGCTACACATCACATCAATGCCGTTGGAGCTTCGATGCATATACGCACACGCTTCGCCGTCCTTGCGCTCTGCCTTGCGCTAGTCTCCGCGTCTCTCGTGCCCGCGCAGACGCGCCGCACGCACGCACGCCGCCGTGGTGCGGCAACTTCTACACACGGTCGCAAACAACCGTTCATTACAATCCAGCCCGATCCGCCTTCGTTCACAGCGGCCGTGCCCACGCCTAAAGATGTGCTTGGCTTCACGCCCGGCGATGATCGCAAGCTGGCGAGTTGGGCACAGATGTTAGACTACTTCCGCAAGCTGGACGCGGCGAGCGAGCGCGTGAAGTTTGAAGAGTTGGGCAAGACCACTCTGGGGCGACCGTTTGTCTTGGCGACCATCAGCGCGCCGGAGAACCTCGCGCGCCTCGAAGTGTACAAAGACATTCAGCGCAGGCTCGCCGACCCGCGCACGCTCGGGCGCGGCGCACGCGCCGAGGTGACGGCTGAAGGGTTGATCAGCAACGGCAAGACCGTCGTGCTGATCACGTGCGGCATACATTCGACGGAAGTGGGCGGCAATCTCGTCAGCATGCTGATCGCCGACCGGCTCGCGTCGTCGGACGATGCGGAAGTGCGCAACATTTTGCAGAACTGTATCGTGCTGCTCGTGCCGTCTTTGAACCCGGACGGCGTGGACATCGTGAAAGAGTGGTACGACAAGACGCTCGGCACGCCTTACGAGGGCACGACTCCGCCGGAGCTTTATCACAAGTACACGGGGCACGACAACAACCGCGACTGGTACGCCTTCACGCAGGTCGAGACGCAGTTGACGGTTGATAAGATTCACAACGTCTGGCATCCGCAGATCGTCCACGACATACACCAGCAGGGCGAGGCCGGCTCGCGCTTGTTTCTGCCGCCCTACATGAAACCCGTCGAGCCGAACGTGCCCCCGCAGATCGTCGCGGGCTATACGGAGCTTGGCAACTACATGGCCGCCGACCTGCGCGCCAAAGGCTTCAAAGGCATCACCACCGATTCGACCTACGACGCATGGACACCCGCCCGCGCCTACTCGCACTATCACGGCGGCGTCCGCATCCTGCAAGAGACCGCGTCGGCACATCTGGCGACGCCCATCACGTTGAAATTTTCCGACCTGCGCTCGCGCGAAGGCTACGATCCGCAGAAGGAATCCGCCAACTTCGGCCCCCTCTGGCCCGGCGGCGAATGGCATCTGCGCGACATCACCAACTACATGCAGACGGCCGCCTTCGCCCTCCTGCGCCACGCCGCCGACCATCGCACCGAATGGCTGCAACGCTTCTACGCCATCGGCAAAGACGCCGTGCGCCCGCGGAAGAATGGGGAGTTGCTCGGTTTTCTTTTCGACGGTTATAGCTTGGGAGGGCAGAGGCTGAGCGACATTTTAAAGACTGCCGGGCTTGAGACATCCCACACAAATCGCGGTGAACTTGTCAGGTTAGATCAACCATACGGCAGTTTCGCAAAGGCAGTAATTGAACGACAGCACTACCCCGACCTGCGTGACGGGAAAGGCAATCCTATTCCGCCCTACGATGTAACGGCACATACTTTAACTTTGCTTTTGGGCGTTGAGGCGAAACCAGTCCTTGCCCCGTTTAAGCCACGACCGCCGCAATTTGTTAGGACGGAAGACCCCGGAAACAGTCTAAAGGAGAACGAACGCATCGCAATTTACAAGTCTCACGTTCCTGCACTAGATGAAGGCTGGACGCGCTGGGTACTAGAACAGAAGCAGAACGGCTGGTGCTTCTCGTATCTCTCTTTGCAAGACGCAGAGGTACGTGCCGGCAACTTACGCGCCAAATACAACGCGATCATCCTCCCTGATCAAGCGCCGCGCTTGATCTTGAGTGGTTATCGCGCGGGTACGATGCCGCCGGAGTTGACGGGGGGCTTGGGCGAGGCGGGCGTGCAGGCTCTGCGCGAGTTCGTCGAAGCGGGCGGGA
>JANMAD010000685.1:0-13206 GCA_031359515.1 Acidobacteriota bacterium
GCCCGACGGATAGACGCGCGCCAACGTCTCGGCGACGCGCGCTGCTAGTTCATCGCTCTTGACGCTCTCGACGCGCCAACGTGTCTTACTCGATCTGTTGCTCGCTGCGTCGCTGGTGCGCAAACCCAATTCGACCGGACGGCCGTTGATATTCAGCGCCGCCGTCGCCGTCGCATCGCTGTCTGCGCCATTGCTGCCCGGCTTGATCTCGGTCATGCGCGCCACGCCGAGCGCGAGCATGAGGAATGAATCGTCGGCCGCGCCGCCGCGCGCCAGCCCCTGTCTGATCTGCTCCAACAATGTCGCGCGCAGTTGCTCGCGTGCGCCGGGCAATAGTACGGCCGCGTTCACTTCGATCTGCCGGCGCACCGGCACGGAGATTTGCGTTGTGCCCGCAGCATGCATCTGCGCCGTCACCTGCGGCACGAGATTGCGGCTGACCGAGTCAACGTCCACGAGCGCGTCGAACGCCGCTTGATCATTGCGCCGCGCGGCATCCAACACGAGCGCGAGCGAATAAGCGGGCTTCGCCTTGTAACTCTGCCACCAGAAATACACGCCCGTGAGCGCCGCAAGCAAGACGACCGCGATCACAGCGAACGGCACAATCATGCGCCGCCGATTGAAGCGCGACCCGCGTCGCGGCTTGCGTTGCGGCGTGCCGCTCTGCTGCTTCGTCGTCGGCTGTTGCTCCGCGACGTTGACGACGATGCGGCTGCGCCGTGGTTGCTTGCTCTTCTGACCCGGCACAGTGGACATCAGCCGCCATCCTCCACATCTTCCACGCGACAGCGCAACAACCCCGCGGCCAGACGCACATTGACGCGCATGCCGCGCCGCACGCCCCGCGTCGAGCGCAAAGCCCGCCCCGTCTCATCCTCCGCCAACGCATAACCGCGCTTCAGCACGTCGAGCGGCGAGAGCGCAGCGAGTGACGCCACCGCTACCTCCAAACGCGCCCGCGCTTCGTCCATATGCGCTGCCATTTGCGCTTGTAACGCCGCGCGCGTGCCGATTAACTGCCCGCGCGCAACTGCTGCCCGCGCGCTCGCACGTGCTGGCGACAGCCGCCGCGCCACACTTTCCAAACGTCGCCGCGCCTGTGCGCTCGCGCGCGTCAACAATTGCTCCAAGCTGCGCGTCGCCGCATTCGTTCGCTCGTGCAACGCATGCACACGCGTTTGCACTTCGTCGAAGCCGTAAGACATGGCCGCATCCTGCACGCGCGCTCTGTCAGCCAACACACGATACTTGATTGTGCTGACGAGATCGCGCGTAAGCATCAAGACCGCCGCCTGCACTTCATCTTCCCGCGCAGCCACAATCTCGGCGGCGGCTGAAGGCGTCGCCGCGCGCACGTCCGCCGCGAAGTCCGCGATGGTCACGTCCGACTCATGCCCGACCGCCGAGATGATGGGAATCCGCGACGCGCGAATCGCCCGCGCGACCTCTTCTTCATTAAACGCCCACAGGTCTTCGACCGAACCACCGCCGCGCCCGACGATGATCGCGTCAATGGTCTCATCGAATCTGCCCTCTGCTTGCGCCGCGCGTTGATGCGCGTTCAAGAGCGCAATCGCCCGCGCGATCTCGCGCGCTGCGCCCGTGCCTTGCACGCGCGTCGGCGCGACGAGGACGCTGACGGTGCGCGTGCGGCGCAGCAAGACGTGCAGAATGTCGCGCAAGGCCGCGCCCGTCGGCGACGTGACGATGCCGACGCGGCGCGGCAAGAGCGGCAACGGCCGCTTCAACGTCGCATCGAACAAACCTTCCGCCGCCAGCCGTTCGCGCAACTGCTCGAACGCGACGCGCAACGCGCCCGCGCCAATCGGGTCAAGCCCTTCGACCACGATCTCGTAATCGCCGCGCGGCTCATACACCGTCAGCCGGCCGCGCACGCGCACGAGCAAGCCGTCCGCCGGGCGAAAACGGATCGCGCGGTTGATGCCGCGAAAGCAAGTCGCACGCAGTTGCGCGCTTTCGTCCTTGATCGTGAAATACCAGTGCCCCGAAGTGTGCGCCTTGAAATTGGAAATCTCGCCCTCGACCCACACCGACGCAAAGCGATTCTCCAGCGCGCCGCGCACCTGTGAGGTCAACTCCGACACCGTCAGCGGCCGGCGTTCCGTTTCGTCAAACAGAGATAGCAGTAATGAGCGTGTCATTGAATATCGCTTGCTGATAGAGTTTGTTCCAGCGCAGCAATCAGTGCCGGTAATTCGTTGATGGCCGTCTGCCAAACGATGTCTAGATTGATGTCGAAGTAGCCATGAACCAGCCGATTGCGCATGCCGCCGATGTTCGGCCACGGAATGCCGCTGACGTTTGCGCGCCCTGCCTCTGAGGCTCTGCCGGCCGCCTCACCGACAATCTCAATCGCTTTCAACAGCGCCAGCGCGAGCATTCTGTCTGTGTCTAAATCACCGCGTGTGCGCCCCGCGACGAAAGACGTGGCTTCGCGCGCAGCGTCCAGCATGTGCTGCAAACGAATGGCGTCAGTCTTGTGCATATTGCACTGCGGCGGAGGTGAGAACGTCTTCGCGGAAGTAACGGCTCAAGTCCTGCGGCGTGCGCAAGTCAACGTTACGACCATCGAGCAGGCCGGATAGCTCGCGTTCCATGCCGGCCAATTGGAAGAGGCCCGGCACATGCTCCGGCGCAAATTCAACCAACACATCAACGTCGCTGTCCGGGCGAAAGTCGCTCCGCAGTACAGACCCAAAGAAGGAGAGCTTACGGATGTGATGCCGTCGGCAGAAACGCTTGAGCGCTTCCTCATTCACGCTGATTTTAAGTTGCGCCATAAAGCTGCCGTGCAATGTTGTCCTTGTGCGATCTCAGCCGCGCTGAGACGCGATGGTAACATCCGCAAGCGAACGCCGTCCAAACACAAGGTCAGTTCATCGGAGTCGCAGTGCTGACCGCCGGACTCAGCCGGACGGCGGCGTCATCACGATGGGCAAGGCGGACGCGGACGTGGCGCGCGGACGTGGCATCCGGCGCGTTTGAATCGTAGGTGATCGTGTAAGCGGTGCGGAGTTGGGCGACTACGTCGTCGTAGGCGCGTTGCAGTTCGTCGAGGCGTGTGACGGGGTAATAGACACCACCGGAGACAGCCGCGAGTTTGCGGCCTTCGCTGTCGGCGCGCGAGGTCAAGGTGAGAAAGCGCGTGCGCGTGGGGTCGAGCGTGGTCGTGGCGTCGGGCGCGCCGTTCGCGGGGATGAGACCGAAGGGCACGTAGAGCGGATAGATGAGCGCGCCGGATTCGACGACCGCTTCGAGGATCGCGGGGAACGGGACGAACGAGCGATTGTCGTCGCCGTCGGAGAGAATGACGATGGCTGTGCGCTCGCCGCGCAAGGGCTGCAAGGTGTTGACGAGCGCATAGGCGAGCGCGTCGTAGAGCGCGGTCGCGCCGCCCGCGTCGATCAGTTTGACGCGCTCAGCGAGCAGGTTGCGGTCGGTCGTGAAATCGGAGACGAGTTGCACGTCGTCGCGGAAAGAGATGATGGCGATGCGATCCTGCGGGCTGACGGTCTTGAGAAAATCGAGCGCGGCTTTGCGGATGAAGTCAAGCCGCTCTTCGACGCTGCCGGAGAGATCGAGCAGCAACACGAGATTGAACGGCGTGCGCGCCGCTTCGACCGCCGTGACGGGCCGCTGTTGGCCGTTCTCGTAGACGATGAAGTCGGCGGCGGAGAGACCGTGAATCGCGCGTCCGTTCGTGTCGGTGACGCTCGCATTCAGCCGCATGACGTGCGGCTCGCTCGTCGTAGCGGGGGCTACTGCATCAGGCGCGTGGAAGGCGGCGAGCGTGGGCGCATGCATGCGCGGCGGCAGTGTGGCCGCATAGTCGCCGACGTAGCGCGGCGCGACTTTGCGGATCGCGTCGATCATATCTTCGTTGCCGCTACGAATGATGCCGCGCGCCGCTTCCGTTAGGGGCCGCTCGCGCAGATCGCTCGGCACCATGGCCGGGTCAACACCGAAGAGGACGACGCCGCGCGCGGTCTGCAAGTCGAGCCGGACGCGCTGTTCGCGCGGCGCTTTTTTATCGCCCAGCCGGCCGCTAATCTCGAAACGCCCGCCCGCATGCTCTTTCACTTTGCCCAGCGCAACTTCGCTGAAATAACGCGGGCGGCTCGTCAGCCAACGAAAGCTGTAGGCGAGCGAATCGGTCGGCACGTCGGCGCGGATCGTGCCCGTGTCGGTCGTCACAGTCGCCGCGCTCAAGGGGCCCGACACGTCCACCGCGCCGCCGCTCGTCTCGACGCGCACCCGCGCACGCACGGGCACGCGCATAGTCAGATCGATCCGGTCGTGCCCGGCGCGTTGGCGCACCGCGATCTCTATGCGGCCGCCCTCATTCTTCGTTTGCACGTCCGCTTCGCCGACACTCGCGCCCGTTGACGCGGCCGTGAGCGACACGCTCTTACGCTCCTCGTCGCCCGCGACGATGGTCACGCGCCCGTCGCCGTTGCGCACGACAATCTCCGCAGTCGGACTCGCCACGTTAAGCTCGCGCGCGAGCGTCTGCGCGCACGCGGGCCGCGCCGCGCCGAGACAGACGGCGCAGAGGACGAGCGCGCCGAACAATTTTGCTTGCAGGCTAAGTTGGCACGGAGACGAATCGTGCCGGGGCGAACAGTGGTACAACATCGTGCGCCATCTTGCCTAACCCGCGCCGCGTAGGTCAAGCGGCAGACGCGCCGACGCGAGACGGCCGCAGCGATGCTCAACCTTGCGGGCGCGGATGCGTTATGATTGCCGCATCGGTCGCCGCCCGCGTCGGTGATGATTCCAACTTGAGAGGTTTTGCTGTCGTGCCTTTAGCTTGGTTCGCGCGTGAGTTTGCGCTCGCGCTACCCGCAGAGTTGTATCCGAACATCGTGGAGCGTCTGCGCGGCACGCCCGCGCGGCTTGAGGATCGCCTCGGCGCGCTGCCGCATGAGATGTTAACGCGCCGCGACGACGCGCGTTGGTCAATGCAGGAGCATGCGGGGCATCTGCTCGATCTTGAGCCGCTAGAGTTGCAGCGGCTTGACGATTATGCGGCCGGGCGCGCGGTATTAACGCCCGCCGACCTGCAAAATAAACGGACGCACGAGGCGCGGCACAACGAGCGTTCGCTGGCAGACATCTTGCGCGCCTTCCGCGTCGAGCGTTTGGAGTTTGTGCGCCGACTCGAAGCGTTCGACGCTGAGTTCGTTCAGCGCACGGCCGTGCATCCGCGTCTGCAACAGACGATGCGCGTCATCGATCTAGCGTATTTTAAAGCCGAGCATGACGATCATCATCTCGTGCGCATCAGCGAATTGATACGTCTGTTCGGTAAATAGACCGCGCTCGCTGGTTCAACTTTTAAGCTCCGCGCGACATCAGATATCGTTGCGTCTAAACTCTCGTCTTTCGCACTAAATCAGTCCTGATGCGATTGGTGTAGAAGCAAAAGGATGATCCACGAACTCACACGAAACAAAACACGAAACTCTCCGGCCTTGCTTCGTGTTTGTTTCGTGTGCCTTCGTGGATAATTTCCGGGTTTGTATCCCAAGCTCGAAAGCTTCGCCTCAGTTAATAAGCTCGTTAACGTATGACCGGCAACAAGCGAAAATTATTTCCCATTGCCCTAACGCTCGCGGCGCTCTGCGCGCTGACGACTGCGCTTGGCTGGCCCGGTTATAGTTATGGTGACAGACGAGCGAGCGCGGCGACGAACGCGCCGAACGATGCGACGTGGACGGCGGCGGCGCAACAGAACGCGCAATTGCGCGATCAACTAGCTTGGGCCTTCGGCGGCAAGCCGCAACGCGGTTGGGCGCTCTACACGCCGCTTATCGCGCATACGCTCAACACCAAGGCGAATAACGACGCAAGCGACTTCGCGCAGGCGCTCGCGCGCTGGCAACGCGGCGCAGGCTTGCCCGCGAATGGCGTGCTGGACGGCGACACGCTCTACAAGTTGATCGCCGCGTGGCAAGCGCGGCGGCTCAAAGAGCACACGTACCCGCGCCCCGATCAATTACTGACCGCGCCCGTGTCCGACTGCTACGATCCGAATCGGCCCGACGATCAACGATTGGTAGAGAAGGAAACTTACGCGGCCTATAAGCGCATGGTCGCCGCCGCCGCGACCGACCGCTCGCTCGGTCTCGCGGCAAACGGCGCGGGCGAACTCAAGGCGGGTGAAAAGTATTTGAAGATCATCTCGGCGTTTCGCTCGCGCGAGCGGCAAGAGCAATTGCGCAAACAAGAGCCGGGGGCGGGGCGTGCGGGTCTCGCGGTCAACAGTCCGCACTTCACGGGTCGTGTGCTCGACCTCTACGTCGGCGGCGAGCCGGTCAGCACGAAGGACGCGAACCGCGCCGTGCAGACCGACACGCGCGTCTATCGCTGGCTCGTCCGCCATGCCGCCAGCTTCGGCTTTCAGCCTTACTTCTACGAGCCGTGGCACTGGGAGTACGTCGGCAAATAAACGCGCAAGCACGGCCCAATGCGGTCTAATGATAGTTATGTTGCTTCGCTTAGGAAACGTAAATGTATTCTGTTGATGGGCAGGACAAAGTAATTGAGCTTGATGGCGTGCCTCAATCTTCAGTTGGTAGCCTTGCGTGATATTTACAGCAAGGCAACATAGCATGAGCGTATGGCGACGACGAATCAGCGGACTGTTGACCCGGTGCGCGACGTTGCGTTGCCCGGTCTGCGGGCGGGCTTCGATCTTTAGGACGCCCTTCCGCGTGCAGCATCATTGCCCTGCATGCCGGGCGCTGTTCCAACGCGAGGATGGTTTCTTCGTCGGGGCGATTATGGTGAACGTGGTCACGACGGAAGTGGCCGGGCTGGTCTTCTACTTCGCGTGCCTGCTCATCTTCGGCTACAGCGACCGGCTCGTCTTGTTTACCTTCCTGCCGTTGACGCTCATCTTCCCCGTCGCGTTCTATCATCACAGTTGGAGCGTGTGGCTCAGCTTCGATTATTTGATTGAAGGTCTGCCACAGGCTACAGGGCGTGAGCGATAAGTCAGTACCCTCTGCTGCAAGCGGGCGACTCGGCCATTAACCGGCCCGCACTGCGCGACGCGGGCGTTGCTTGCGCGGCGGCCGTTTGCTCGCCGCGCCGACAAGCGGGCGCACTTCGCCCTCGTCTAATGCGCGCCCGGCCGCGAGACTCGCCAGACTCACGACGTACTCCGTATGCGGCTGGACGCGCGCCAACATCTCCGTGAGCGTGCCTTCATCTAACGCACGCACAGCAATGCCGCTTGTTGCCAGTTCCGTGCGCAGCCGCGCAACGGTGTTCGTGCCGTGGTCGTACACGTCCGGGTAGAGATGCAGCGCGCCGCCGGCCACGACGAACGTGTCGTAATTGATGTCCACCGGCAACGGCGTGGTGAGCGCGGCGACAAGTGTGCGCTTGCTCGCGAGCGCAAGGGCGATCTGTTCCGTGGAGACGGGCTGGCCGTAAGCCGTGTTGATCTTAGCGGCCAGATCGAGCAGGTCTGCGCGCAGCATCCGCACGCAGCCATGCGAGACGAGATGGCCGAGATCGCCCACGCCGTGCGCCTGATGAATCAGATAGCCGCCGCCGAGCGGAATCTTTAGCTTGCCGATGGGGTTGCGCGGATCGCTCGCCTTGATCACGTCGCCGGGCTTGACGCCTTTGTGCCCTGCGACCCAATCGCTGTCCGGCGCAATCCACGCCGGATTCCAGATCACTTCGCGCGCCTCGCGCATGCCGATGATGATCGGATAATCCTTCTGCCCGACGCCGATCTGGTACGTCTGCACTTCATGCCCATCCTGCCACAGCGTCAAACGAAACGCCGGCACGTCCACCGTGATCTCTATGTGCGGATCGTTCGCGACCAACTCCGCGCGCTCGACGTGCCCGCCCGTGTACTTGTCCGACCAAGCCGATTCGTCATACTGCTCGTGCTGCTCCAACTGCCCCGCCCCCGGCCGCGGCGGACTAGCCGGTTGCGCCGCACGCGTCGTTTGTTGCGCTGTTACTGTTACCTGCGCGCCGCCCGACAACAAACATAACGCCAAGCTAACCACACCGATTTTGTGCAAACCAGATCGCATACATTCCCCGCTGACATATCAAAAGCTTAAAGCCGCTCGCTCCGGGCGCACAGGCACGTCGGACGGCGGCGCTCATATTCCTTCACGTGTCGCTTAACACTATCGGTTGGTATGTCGGGGGAATTGAATTGGTTGCCCACAAAATGCTCGCGCGCCGGCCGGCAATCACTTATGTGTCACGTAGAAGAAGATGGCTTGCCCGACGCCGATGAGAAAACCCATCGCCAGCCCGAACAACTCGATCACGCGCAAGTGTTGTTGCGCGACCGACAGCACGAGCGCTTCCAACTTCTCGACCGGATAGTTGGCCACCTTCGTGCGCACGATGCTGCCGATGTCGAACTCTTTGATCGCGATGGGCAGCCGCTCGCGCGCGGCCCCCGTGATGCGCTCGGTCAAGGCGTTGCGGGCGCGCTCGACGGAGTGGGGCGAGATTTGCTCGGAGAGCCGGCCGATGGGCGCGATCAGCATGCGCTCGATCTGCGCGGTCAGGATGTTATTGACGGTGCGTGCCGTCTCTTCGCGCGCCAACACGCCTAAGAGCGAACGCGCGAGAAAACTCTTCAACCGCTCCGCCGAATCATGACTGGCGTGCTCAAGGAGCGCGCGGATCGTGTGCGGGCGCAGGCGTGCGAGCGCATCGGTCGCGTAAGCCGAGACCGTCGTGGCTAACTCAGGCCCGCGTGCGAGGGCGAGGATGCGCCCTGTGATCTGCTCTTTGATCAGCGCGAGTTTGTCCGGCTCAAGTTGGCCGACCAGTTCGTTAAGCGGGCGCGCAAGCACGTTGTCAATCGTCTGATCGAGGAAGCTGCGCGCCTCTTGCTCGAACGCTTCGCCGTGCAGGAACTCTTCGACGCGGCGCGGCAGCGTCTTGTTGACCATGTCGTCAACTTCATGGTGAATCCGTTCGCGCGAGACGAAGATTTTTTTGAAGAAGCCGAGTTGCCCGTAATACTCATCCACCTCGCGTTTGATGAGCGCGCCGATCTGTGTGCGCGTGCGCTTATTGGTCGCGATCTGGGTCAATTGCTCGGCGATGGGGCTGAGTTGCATATCTATGCGCCGCTTGACGAGCGCGACTGTGTCGGGTGTGAACACTTCGGCCAGCGTGGCGTTGCTGTGCGCCAACTCTTCGATCCGCGCGCTGATAAAATCACGCACCTTCGTCTCGAACCCGCGCTCGGTGACGATGTTGCGGAAACGATTTTCCACAAAGCCGACGAGTTGCTCATAAGTCTCATCGTCCAGCGCATCGCTCAAACGCCGCGCCAGCAACTCGTCCACGCGGCGATCAACGAAGGAATTGACGGCCGCGGCCGTCTCTTCGCTGCGCAGAATATCGGTGATGTAATCGGCCACGCGCAGTTGTAAGGCGCTGATCGCATCCAGCACGGGGGCGCGCACTTGCGAAGGGATCGCTTCGATGAGCGAGGGGTAAGAAGTGTTCAATAGGTCGTCCGTGTAGCCGCCGATCAGATCGCCGACTTTGCGTTGGAAGAAGTCGGTGGCAAACAGCGCGTCCACGACCGTGTCCTGCGCGAGCAGTTCGTTGCCGACCGCATTGCCGATGGCTTGCGCGAGCCGTTCGCGATGGCGCGGGATCATCCCTTGCGGCCAGATCGTGAGACCCAGGAACTTGACCGGCCGGCGCGGGCGAAACAACATGCGCACGGCCAGCCACGCGGCGATGTAGCCGTGCGCGGTGGCCAAAAAGATCAGCGCCCCGATCTGAAACCACAGATTACGGATCAGCGGCCCGATTTGAAACCACAGGTTGTGGAGCAGGTCGCTGAAAGAGTTCATTAGGCTACGAGCCGCTGCCCTTCCTTGCGCGTCGCGCAGATTATGTCCGTGTGCTTTGAATGCTAACGGGCGCGGCGGGCGGCGTCAACTAAGTTATTCTGCGGCGGCGCGTGCTTCAGTTGTGCAACTCGACGGTTTTGCTGCCGCGCTCTGAAGCGAGCGTGAAGTTGGGCAGGACGCGCAAGCAGTGACAAGTGGCGCGTGACGAGTGACGAGTGAAAGGCTTATTCTTGCTCGTCCCTTGTCACTCGCCACTTGTCCCTGTCGTTTCGTAGCCCGCGCTGACCCACGCGCTTGTGCCGCCGGTGACGTTGAGCAGGTGCGCGTAGCCGTGTGGCGCGAGGATGCTGGTGGCGGCGCTGGAGCGATAACCACCGGCGCAGATGACGGCGAGCGGGCGCGTCGGGTCGAGGTTTAATGGGGCGAGTTGTTTTGCGAGTTGCGCGAGCGGCGCGCTCTGCGCTTGCGGCACGTGCCCGCCCGCGTATTCGGGTGGGCGACGCACATCGAGGACTTGCAAATCCGGTTGCGTGGCGATCAGTTGGTGCAACTCCGCCACGGAGATTTGCGGCACGGTCGCCAACGCGCGCCCGCTCACGCGCCACGCCGCGACGCCGCCGCGCAGATAACCACGCACATGCTCAAGCCCGACGCGCGCCAGACGCATCACTGCTTCGTCAACTTGCGCTTCATTCTCGGCCACGATGACGATTGGCACAGCCGGCGCGATCAGACTGCCGGCCCAGATCGCGAACTGTCCGCCCAAGCCCACGTTGAGCGAACCGGGCACGTGACCCGCGCCGAACTCGGCGGCCGAACGCACGTCGAGCATGACCGCGCCCTGCGCGCTCTGTTGCGCGACTTCGTCAGGTGTCAGCGCGGCGGGGCGGGGCAGTTCGCCCAACGCGGACGCGCCCGTGCGATTGATCTCCGCATCGCGCGCAAAGTAGGCGGGCTGTTCGGGTAAATCGGCCGTCATCATGCGCACGAACTCGTCGCGCGCCATCGGTTGCAGCGCGTAGTTGAACTGTCGTTGTTGCCCGATGGTCGAAGATGTTTCCTTTGACATGTTGCGCCCGCACATCGAGCCTGCGCCGTGCGCCGGATAGACTTCGACCGCGTCGTCCAACGGCAACAACTTGTCGTGCAGACTGTCATAGAGCATGCCCGCCATCATCTCTGTGGTGTAGCCGCGTGCGCCCGCGAGATCGGGCCGGCCCACGTCGCCGATAAAGAGCGTATCGCCGGTCAGCACCTTCTGCGGCGCAGCCGAGACAGCCGGATCGATGACGAGGATCGAGATGCCTTCGGGCGTGTGCCCCGGCGTCTCAAGGATGCGCAAGGTTACATGACCGATCTGCAACTCGTCGCCGTCTTTAACCGCGCGATGCGGCAACTCTGCGTCTGCCTTTGCGCCGAACACGATCTCAGCACCGGTGCGCGCCGCCAGTTCACTGTGCCCGCTCACGAAGTCCGCGTGCAGATGCGTTTCGATGACGTATTTAATCGCGCAACCTTGCGCCTTAGCTTCCTCAATGTACTGCTCCACGTCGCGCTGCGGATCGACGACCGCCGCCGCGCCGTCCGCGCAGATCAAATACGAGGCGTGCGCGAGACAACCGAGATAGAACTGTTTGAAGTACATGGCTGACTCCTGACAGGGTTTGCTTTTATAGATCGGCAACGAAGGCATACTGGACACCGCGCGGCTGCGCTTTGACAGGCTCTGTTTGCGCCGCCGATTTTAAGTCGGCGGCCGATATTTAGCCAACAACGCGCCGGTGTTACAATCACGGCCCGACGAACAGACAGATCGCCGACACTGAGCTAACCCCCATGATGACCAATCAGCCCGCGCCCGGCTTAAAGTTCTTCGAGTTCTTTCGCGCGCTGCCCGACTTTCGCCGCGACCCGCTCGCCTTCATGTTCGCACAGGTGCGTCGTCACGGCCACGTCGTCCGTTATCGCGGTCTGTGGCAGACATTCCAACTCACGCACCCGCGCGACATCGAGCATGTGCTGCAAACCAATAGTCAAAATTATCGCAAAGGCCGTTCGCTCCGCGCCCTGCGCCCGCTCATCGGCGACGGCCTGCTCACGAGCGACGGCGAGTTCTGGCGCAGACAAAGGCGGCTCGCGCAGCCCGCCTTCCAACGTCAACGCATCGGCCTGTACGCGCAAGCCATGACCGACGCCACCGACGCTTTGCTCGCGCGTTGGCGCGACCTCGCGGCGCGCGTCGAAGTCATAGACGTGACGCGCGAGATGATGCGCCTCACGCTGCACATCATCGGGCTGACGATGTTCAGCACGGACTTGAGCGGCGAGTCCGACACCATCGCCCGCTCGCTCGACGTGGTGCGCGCCTTTGCCATCAACCGCATGTGGCAGGTCATACGCCCGCCGCTCAGTCTGCCCACACGCAGCAACCGCGAGTTTCATCAAGCGATGCGCGCCGCCGAGCGCGTCATCCTCGACATGATCGCCGCGCGCCGCAGTGGCGCAGTGCAGACCGACGATCTACTCACACGCCTCGTGCGCGCAACGGACGAAGAGACCGGCGGCAGCGGCATGAGCGACGCACAACTGCGCGCCGAAGCGATCACTTTTATGTCGGCCGGGCACGAGACGACGGCCGTCGCGCTCACGTGGCTCTGGTATCTGCTCGCGCAACATGAGGAGGCGGAAGCGCAACTGCACGTCGAACTCAAGCGCGTCCTCAACGGGCGCACGCCGACGCACGCGGACTTGCCGCAACTGACTTACACAGCGATGTGCATCGAAGAAGGGATGCGCCTCTACCCGCCCGCGTGGGGACTGAGCCGCAACGCGCTCGGCGCAGACAAGATCGGCCCTTATCACGTCGCGCCTGATTCAGAAATCCTGATCCCCATCTACGTCACGCAACGCCACCCGGACTTCTGGGCCGACCCAGACACATTCGATCCCACCCGCTTCACGCCCGCCCAAGTAAGTGCCCGCCCGCGCTTCGCCTACTTCCCCTTCGGCGCAGGCCCGCGCCAGTGCATCTGCAACAACTTCGCGCTGATGGAGATGCAACTCATCGTCGCCACCATCGCGCAACGCTTTCGCCTCCGCCTCGTGCCCGGCCACCCGGTCGTGGCCGACCCTTCGATCACACTCCGCCCACGCGACGGCATGCGCGTGACACTGGAAGAAATTTGAGCGAATGTAATTGAGCGGGATTTGCTGCGCCGCTAAGCAACGGCGCGTCGGAGGGAGGATCGCTGTCTAGCCAAGCACATCATCAACGCTGAGCATAAGCTGCGAGATCGTCTCGGCGGTCACTTGCTCA
>JANMAD010000666.1:0-4573 GCA_031359515.1 Acidobacteriota bacterium
GGCCGCCGCACGGGCGATCAGTTTGCCGACTTCAGTCGAGCCAGTGAAAGCGATCTTGTCCACGTCCGGGTGCGCCGCAAGGGCCGCGCCCGCCGTCTCGCCGTAACCGGGCACGATGTTGACGACACCTTCCGGAAAGCCTGCCTCTTGAATCAATTTGCCCAACTCAAGCGCCGTGACCGGCGTCTGCTCGGCCGGTTTTAAGACAACTGTGTTGCCGGCCGCGAGCGCGGGCGCGATCTTCCAGACGGCCATCAACAAGGGGAAATTCCACGGCACGATCTGACCACAGACACCCACCGGCTCGCGCAGCGTGTAGTTGAAGAATTGACCGGGCACGGGGATCGTCTCGCCCTCGATCTTCGTCGCCCAGCCGGCGAAGTATTCGAGATTCTCCACCACCTGCGGCAAATCGACGTAAGCCGATTCGCGGATCGGCTTGCCATTGTCGGCGGTTTCCAGTGCGGCCAGTTCTTTCGCATTCGCCTCGACGAGTTGCGCGAGTTTATAGAGCAGTCGCCCGCGATCACGCGCGCTGACACGCGCCCACTTGCCCTCGAATGCTTTGCGCGCCGCCGCGACCGCTTTATCAACGTCGGCTTTATCAGCTTCGGCCACTTCGGCCAGCGGCGCGCCAGTCGCGGGATTCAGGGACGAAAAAGTTTTGCCGGACTCTGCGTCCACCCATGCGCCGCCGATGAAAAGTTGATAACGACGCGGCGTGTCGGACGCGGATTGCGGGGTTGACATGAAAGACTCGCTCCTTATGTTTGCGAATTAGCGATTAATTTGGGGAGACATTTTGATTTTATCGTCGGGTTGTACTTTAGCATCAACGAAAGCTGAAAGTCGAAAAGCGCGCTGTCACGCTCACGCCGCCTCTTCCGCCGCAGAACTTAGATTGTGGTCGCCCGTGATCTCTTCCCATTCGTAGCCAAGAAAATCGGCGAAGCGAAGCAACTGCGCTTCCCACTCTTCGCGGCGGGCGCGGTAGATGGCATAGCCGTCCTCTGCGTCGCGACGTGTCTTGATGCCGGCCCGCACGAGTCGGCGCAGCGTGCGCTCGTACCGGCGTCGCCAACGCGCCTCCTCAGCGGTCGGGTTGCTCTCGCCTATGTGCCGCCGACCTTTCAACGCAAGTCCTTTGACCAACTCATTCAGCACGTGCCGCGCGCTCGCTTCGAGTGTGCGCAACTCCGGATGCTCGGTGATGTCGCGATATTCTTCTTCATCGAGACAGGCGCGCAGCACGGCGCATATTTCCAGCGCGAGAAACAGCACGCGCGGAAAACTTTTATGTATCTCGACGGGATGAAAATAATGTATGACCGGATGCTCGAAGTGTGATTCGAGCGTCTCCTGTAAATCGCGCGCGGCGATGCGCATGATCGCTTCCAGTCCGTAGAAGCGGCCCGCCACGAAATGGTGCGCGATGAAACCGGCGGCGTCCGCGCCCTCGTCCGCCTGATGATAAAACGAGAGCGCGATGGCGCGTTTGCGCTCCAACGCGCCGTAGACAGTGATCAGATACGTGACGCCGAGCGAAATGAGCGCGAAGCCGCTCGCGCCCTCGACGAGCGCGACGACGCGCATCAGCGCCGTGTGCGGCGCGATGTCGCCGTAGCCGACCGTGACGAGCGTGATGCCGCTGAAGTAGAGCGAGTCCACCCACGGCACGGTCACAGACGGTGGCGCGACGGTAAATTGCGCGGGCATGCGCGGCAGATAGACGAGCGCGAACGCGATGATGAGCAGCAGGATATAAGCGACGATCATCAACGGCAGCAGGATGGGGCCGATGGCGTTGAGCGTGCGATGCCGCCGGCCACGCTCGAAGCGTGCGGCGAGCAGACGTGTGCCGCGCCAGACGACGCGATAGATGGTCTCGCTGAGCGGGCCTGACCGCCCACGCGCGTGCAGGATCGTGGCATACACATCGTACACCACGAACAACAACAATAACGCGCCGGCGGCGGTGAGCAAGAACGAAGTCATAAAAAGCAGTAGTTAAAACAAGGCTGCGCTGGGGTAGTGCTAAAAAGAAATGCTGTGCTGCCCTGCCGCGTAGCGGCGCATTGACTTTAGCCCGGCGTTTCAACGCCGGGAACTTGTGTAGGGATGATTGCCACGTCGCATCAGCGATGAGTGAATTCAGCCGTCGCTGACGCGACGCGGGGGTCGGCGCTCGCCTACCGTGCGTTGAAAGGCACGGCTAAAATCAACAGCCGCTACGCGGCCAAGCGGTAATAGCAGCATTATCTTTTTATCACTACCGGCTGCTTCTCCTGCTCACTGCTTACTGCCTACTGTTCTATTGCGCTTGCGCGAGCAACTGGCGCAGGACGAACGGCAGGATGCCGCCGTGCCGGTAGTAGTCGATCTCAATCGGCGTGTCGATGCGCAACGTGACGGGCACTTCTTCGGTCTCGTCGTTGTCGCGGTGGATAACGAGCGTCACGTCTTGGCGCGGGCTGATCTCGCCGGTCTCTAAACCAACGAGGTCGAACGTCTCTGTGCCGTCGAGTTTCAAGGTCTGCGCGTTCGTGCCCTCTTTGAATTGACAGGGCAGCACGCCCATGCCGACGAGATTGCTGCGGTGTATGCGCTCGAAGCTTTCGGCGACGACGGCGCGCACGCCCAACAGACGTGTGCCCTTCGCCGCCCAATCGCGCGAACTGCCCGTGCCGTACTCTTGCCCGGCGAAGACCATGAGCGCAGCCCCGGCCGCTTGATAATGCACCGACGCATCATAGATCGGCATCTGCTCGCCGGTCGGCTCAAGCAGCGTCACGCCGCCCTCCGTGCCGGGCACCATCTGATTCTTGATGCGCACGTTGGCAAACGTGCCGCGCACCATCACCTGATGATTACCGCGCCGCGCGCCGTAGGAGTTGAAGTCTTCGAGCTTCACGCCCTTGAGCAGTAGATAACGGCCGGCAGGCGACTTCATCTTGATCGCACCGGCGGGCGAGATGTGATCGGTCGTGACCGAGTCGCCGAAGATGGCGAGCGGGCGCATATTCTTGATGTCGCAGAACTGCCCCGCTTCCATGCTGAACTTCTCGAAGTAGGGCGGCTCTTGTATGTAGGTCGAGCTATCATCCCACGCATAAACTTCGCCTTCGACCGAAGGGATTTCGTTCCATAATGGGTTCTGCTCGGCAAAGTCGCTGTAGAGCGTGCGATAAGTTGCCGGGTCGGTCGCCGTGCCGAGCAACGCGCCGATCTCCGCGAGCGTCGGCCAGATGTCCTTAAGATAAACATCCGCACCGTCGTCGCCCTGACCGAGCGGCTCGCTCGTCAGATCGATATTGATCCGACCGGCGAGCGCGAAGGCGACGACGAGCGGCGGTCTGGTGAGGAAGTTGGCCTTGACGCTCTGATGCACGCGCGCCTCGAAGTTGCGATTGCCGGAGAGGACGGCCGCGGCGACGAGATCGTTCTGCGTGATCAAGTCCTCGATGCGCGGATCGAGCGGGCCGCTGTTGCCGATGCAGTTGTGGACGGCCACCGTACCAGCCACGAAGGCGTGCAGGTCGTCTACGGCCAGATCGAACACAGCATGCCGGCCCGCATCGCGGCGATCCAGCACTTGGAGTGCGAGGGTCGGCAGTGTCAACGATTCTTTCTCGGTGCAGTAGCGCCTGGCAGTGTCCGCTGCGCCGCGCGTGCCCAACGGGGCGAACCAGTCGCGCGCCCCGATCTGGCGGAACAGTTCGACGGGCGCCGGGAAGCCGCAGGCATCCCGGTGCAGGGGCTGGAACTTGCGCCCCGTCGGTTGCGGCAGGCGCGCGAAGCGGTCGTGCCCCTCAAGCAGCGAGTAATGCGGGAAGACGGCCGGCTCGCACTGTACAAGCTCCACCGCCACTGCGTGCCGTGCCTGTGCGAAGGACATTGCAAGGTCTTCCTCGTGTCGCGCGTTTAATCGTGAGGACATCCACAGGCGCTGCTCGTTGATGTTGTCCACAGTGCGCCAGTAGACCGCCGCCGCACTGGCCCGCAGCGCCTTGTCCACGCAGTAGCGAAACCCCACGCGCTCCACGAACGAGAGGCCGTCCGGCAGATTCAAGCGCACTTCCACGCGGGGCACGCCGTCACGAGCCGCCGGATATGAGGAGGCGGCGTGGCGCGTGGGATACTCGTACACCTTCGCACCTTCAGTCTTCACCCCGCAGTGTGCGAGGAGGCGAACCAAGTCGCCCATCAATGCGCGTAGTTGGCCGACATGTTCGGGCTTAGCGCTTTGTGAGAACGCGGGCGGCTCAAGGACAGCCGTCTCCTCGCGCGCACTCAGACGATGCAACACTGGTGCCCAACCGTCGGCCCCGAAGAGACCGCCAAGAAACTCGCGCACTAATGCCACAGGACAGACCTCGTCCAGCACGAAGGCTGGCAGCGTCGGCGCTTGATTGATCCGACGGCCCACGCGCACGCCGGGCAAGGTGCTGATAGCCATCGTCAATACCTGCGGCAGCACGATTGTCCACTTCCGTTCGTCATACCTAGAGGCGGCCGGGCGCTTGCCCGTGACCAACTCGATGTCGTTGAGCACCGCCTCACGATCCAACGCCTG
>JANMAD010000015.1:0-11911 GCA_031359515.1 Acidobacteriota bacterium
CGATGATCGTGCCGGCATCCGACAGTTTGGCGCCCTGCAGCACGTTCAATCCGACCTGATGATTGGGCGAGTGACGCTCAGGACGATAACTAGAAAGATGATCGACGAGTGGCGCGCCGGCTACCTTGCACAAGCGACGGAAGACGCGGTGCCTGCTGTCGAGGAATTCATCCTTAAGCAGCAGGGAAGGTTGCAAGGTTTCGCGGCCGCCACCATTAAGCTTTCGGCCGAGCCCACGCGCGCTTCCGAAATTGCTTTCGAGGAGGCGGAACAGGCCGTCAGCTTGCTCCGTTTCTTCTCCCCGGCGAACTTCCACCCGCAGATAGTATCCTACTGCGCGTTGTTAGGGCGGCAACACATCGACAGCTACAAGTACCTGACCGTTAAGGACGGCAAGATTGACACGTACATGTCCGGCACGCTCGACGGCAGCGAGCCAGCGTGGCCGCTAAGCACCAACAAACTCGCTGAGATACGTGCGAAAGGACTGGACACGCTGAGCGACCTGCTGAATAAAGATAAGCGATCTGAGTTCCAAGAAGAGCTATTGGCAGCGCTACAACTATACTCCAGAAGCTCTCTAGCAAAAGATATTGCCGACCGACTCGTTTACACCCTTGTGGCTCTGGAGTCGCTCTTCTTGAAGAATAGCAGCGAGCCAATCATGGATAACATCAGTGAACGGATGGCGTTTTTAGCCGGCTCGACCGTGGACGAAAGGAGAGCAATCATCAGTAACGTTAAGAAGGCTTACGCGCTTCGCTCATCGTTCGTGCATCACGGGCAGCGCATTGGCGTTGACGATCTCGCGACGCTACAGGAGTTCATGCTGATGGCTTGGCGGTGCTTACAGGCGCTGATTCAATTCGCAGGCGATGACAATGCGACAAAAGCGCAATTCTTAAATCTGCTGGAGGACAGAAAATTGTCATAGATGTATCAGTCGTTATCTCTGTACTTTGAAGATCTACAAACGCAGATATGACCAAGTTTCTTATATCCCAAGATTTCGGTACTCGGCATGACCTATTACGCTTCGGCGCGATGCTCAAAGCCGAATGGCGCTTGCTTCCGGGGACTGAAAATGAATTCAGAGCTAAGCGGTTACTGCTCCACGCGCCAGTACAGGGCTACATGGTCGTTGATACCGGGTTCGCCGGGATTGCCATAGACGGGGATGTGGCTAAAGAGTTAAACCTGCCGGCTGTTGGAAGAACGAGTGTTCAGGGCGTTGAAGGTAACATCTTACAAAGCAGCTACAGGGCGTTGCTCCTAATGTCAGTCGGGGAAATAGACGGCGAGAAATTAGCCATCGGAGTTCCGGTAAAAGCAGTATGTTTGCCGAAAATTCGAGCCAGCTATGACGCATACGGTTTAGCAACCCAAGAGGGAACTCGGTAGTGGGGCGATAGTGTGTGGCGCGATGATTTGCTCCAACAAAATTGCGCGTCTCAAAAGCCAGCAACATACTATTACCCCACTACTGGTCTCACGGCCCTTTTGTAGAAAGCCCTCTAGCCTTATCACGCAACAGGTTTACTATCATTTTCCCTCTGTTTGTTTGTTCCCTAAGCTCTTCAAGTCAACTCTCAATAACCTGTAGTAAAGTCTGCGGCTTCGTCCCATCCGGCGCAAGTAATCGTTGACTTTTGCGGTGGTGGAATATATCGTCTGCCCGCCATAAGGGAGGCTGAATTCTCACGAGCCTGCTGTCGCGCGCACTCGCCCAATCCAGCCTACAACATTGACGCTCTTACTTGCTCTAGCAACAACAGAACGTGGAGGCAACGATGTCAACCAAAAATGTCACGCTTATTATTCTGCGGGCAGATAGAAAACTATGGGACGGCGGGCCCGTGCAGTTGCAAGTCACCGATATGCGAGAAGGGCTGAAGATTCTCAAGACCCAAAAGCTGGCCGCCGGCACACATACGGTCTTGGTTCAACTCAACCTGCTGTTCAATGCCGGGCAGGTGTACAGCATCTCAATTGATGCTGACGACCACCGCGCGGCGTGGCAACTCGTCAACCATCAGTCTTTCATCCGCGATGATGGCGGCACGAAGATCGAGGTTGACGGCCTGACCATGCGGCTTATGCTCGTGCCGGAAAGCCCGTCGTCGGCCGACTTAGAGGCGGCTTATGATCTGCTCCAAACTGCCGGCTCACCGATGGTGGCCGCTCAGACCGGGTTGAGTCGGAACGATTATCTCGCCCTTGAGCCGGCGGCGCAGATGGCCCTGCTCAACATTGATGCCAAGTTGCGCGACACACGGCACAACGGCGTGTCGCTGCTCTCGTTCGTGCAGGGTTTGCGCCTCGTCGCGGTTGATAGACTGTTCCTGTTCATGCGCTCCGAGTTGAAGCAACTCGTTAAAGCTTCGTCTGAATTTGCCAGCGCGCCCGGCCACAACACTCCGCCTAAAAACGTGCCCGTAGTCTTGCCCGGCCATCCCGATAGTTGGAAACACACGCGCTTCGGCGCGGGCAATGTGCAGTTATCTTTCGCCAAAGACGCCGAGCCTTTACCCGGCAATCCGGGCAGGCAGGTTTTCTCAGTGGATGCCGACATCGATCTTGAGCGCGGGCTGCTCCACGTCGCGGAGTGGCTGGACAACAAGATTCATCCCAAGAAGAAAACGAATCAGACGTTGGTGTACGCCTTGCTATTCTCGCAGGGCATAATTCCCAACTATACGCTTAGTCCACTTGCCGATAACGGCTGAGCCGGCAAGTCCACCGGCGATATTAGAGGGCAGCGTGGCGAGATGAATGGAGGTGTGCCATGGCGACGGACTTCGATGCGGTCGTGATCGGGAGCGGGTTCGGCGGCGCGGTGTCGGCGCTACGTTTGGCGGAGGCGAACTATCGCGTGTTGGTGCTGGAGCGCGGGCGGCGTTGGCAGCGGCACGAGTATCCGAGCATCTCGCGCAGCGATTGGCTCTGGGACGAGGCGCATCCCGAACGCACCAACGGCTGGCTCGACATACGCCTGCACGGCAACATCGGCACGGTGGCGGGCGCGGGCGTGGGCGGCGGCTCGCTCCACTTCGCGAACGTCGTGATTGATGCCCACGAAGATTTCTTCCGCGCCGGCTGGCCGCCGGAGATCAACTTTCAAGTGCTGGCTCCCTATTACCAGCGCGTGAGTGACGTGCTGCACCCGCGCAAGATTCCGCCCAATCAGTTCTCCAACCGCACCAAGCTGCTGAAAGAGGCCGCCAATCTGGCCGGCTTCGGCGCGCAGTACGACGAGGTCGATCTCAACATCAAGTTCAACGAGAACTATGCCTACGACGCCGCCAACGCGCCGCGCGCTGAAGATAGCGTCATGACGCCCAACGCGGACGGGCATGAGCAAGGCTTCTGCGTACACCTTGGGCAATGCGTCCTCGGCTGTCCGGTGGAAGCGCGCAACACGCTCGCGCTCAATTACATTCCGCGCGCGGAGAAACACGGCGCGGAGGTGCGCCCGTTGCACATCGTCCGCAACATCGAGCCAATCACCGGTGGCTATCGCGTCCACTTCGACCGCATCGAAGGCGGCAAGCTTAAGCCCGGCTCGGTGACGGCGCGCATCGTCGTGGTCTCGGCCGGCTCTATCGGCTCGACCGAACTGCTCTTGCGTTGTCAGAAGCAGCACAAGTCTCTGCCCAATCTCGGCAAGCTGCTCGGCAGCCGTTGGGCCACGAATGCCAACTACTTGAGTCCCGCGTTCCACCCCGGCCGCAAGGTCTATCCCGCGCGTGGGCCGACCATCACCGCCGGCATACGCTTCTTCGGCGACAACAACTTCAAAGGCAGCCGTTTTATGATCGAGGATGGCGGCACGCCCGACCTGCTATTCGAGTATCGCGAGAATCTCAAGAACCCGCGCGGCGATGCGCAGAAGTTCGCCGACGCATTGCGTGCGCTCTATCAGGGACTTAACGCGCCGGAGCAGTTCGATAGTTTGATGCTCTGGTTCTCACAGGGACGCGACGAGCCGGTGGGTAAGTTCCGCGTCGAGCGTTGGTTCTTGGGATTGTTCGGTGATTACGTGCTGCGTCTGTCGTGGGATAAGAGCGGCGCGCGGAAGGTGCTGGACGCCATACAGGAAGTCCACCGCAAGTTGGCCGAGAAGACCGGCGGCCAGTTTCTGATCCAGCCGCCAGACGCAACCATCACGCCCCATCCGCTCGGCGGCTGCCCGCTCGGTTCGACGGCCGCGGACGGCGTGGTGAATCATCTGGGCGAGACCTTCGCCTACCGCAACCTCTACGTGGCGGACGGCTCGATCATGCCGGCCCCCGTCGGGCACAACCCGTCTAAAACTATCGCCGCGCTCAGCGAACGCATCGCCGAAGGGATCGTCAAGGAGCGTCGCTAAGCGAATCATCAGGCTGACCGAATCCAGACACGGAAGATTGGGCCAAGCGGAAAAACATTACCCACGAACGCACACGAAATAACACGAAACAGAGATCAACTAATTTCGTGTTGTTTCGTGTGCGTTCGTGGACAAGCTTTTTTCTTTTGTCCCAATGTCGTAGGTTTCGATTTAGGCAAACTAATCGCGCAGCCACGAAGGGCACGAAGAAGCAGAAGCTTTTCTTCGTGCCCTTCATGGCTTGGTGATGAATTTTGTTCGTTGTTCTTGATTTGCCCTTGTCTCCTATTTGTCCAAGAGCCAGGACTTCAGTATGCCCGGTGCGGCCGCGTCGGTAGCAAAGTATTCGCGGATCAATTTCTCATACAGTTCGTTCCGCTCAGCGGTTTGGAGTTTGTAGCCAAGCGGCATTTGCCCACCTTTGATGTAGGAACTGATCACGACCCGATCCATGGGCCAGTTGAGCGCGCCTAAACGTTCAGGCTGATGGCAAGCGGCACAGGTCATCGCGTGCGCGACCACTGTATTGTTGAAGTTTGCGCCGAAGCGTTGCGCGCGGCTCGCCCCATTTATCGCACTGAGGCCGGGACCATACTTGCTTGCGTCCAGATAGTTATCGAAGCGGGGCGCGCCGTAAGACAGGAAGCGTTGATTGACGGCCGCCACCAACGGCTGCTCGGCCGGACTCACGCTGCCCGCGACGGGAAAGATGGGGAGAATGCCGCTCTTGTGGCAGCGCACGCAGTTGTCATCGCCATAGCCCAACTCCCAGCGCCCGTTGATGCTGATCGCATCGTTCCGCCCATACGTCCGGTAAAAATCTTTAAAGTAGGTGTTGGCTATGCCATCGGGGCCGGCACGCACCGACACGACTGAGACGTTGCGCACACGCACACGCGCGCCCGGATCAGTGACCCCGAATTGCACCCACTTCTCCGGCACGCCTCCCTCCGCGTGCCCCGGCACGACGATCAGCAAACGGCGGAAACTATCGTCGTTGTCCGGCGTCCCCAGATGCCGCGACTTGTAGCTGAAGAAGAGGAGTTGATCGGCCGGCGCTCTGCTCGCGTTGAGTTGACGCAGCAAGGACTTAGCCCGCGCCAGCGTCTCATAGCGACTGACGGCGCGGAGGAAATCAGGCCTCAGCAGGAACTCAGGAATCTGCACATACTGGCGCGTCTCCGCAAAATATTGCCGGTCGGGCACACTAAAGCCAAGCTCGTGATCAGGCAGTTGATCGCGGGCTGCCGTTGCAATGTAATCAATGAATGTCCGATAGCGACTGGCGAACCGCTCGTCCTGCGCAAGCCGACATTGTCGAAGCGTGCCGGCGATCCCAGTCACCACGCGCTCATAAGCCGGCTGCGCATCGTCATCTTCGTACGCCGCCCGCGCCGCCAGCACGAGCACATCAACCTTCGTCGTCACCCACGCATCCGGCTGCGCCCGCACACGCGCACAGGGCACGGCGGCCGCCGCCGCCGCAGTCTGCGCTGCCAGCAGGAGACATAACAAGATCATGCCGAGCCGGAAACTCATTGGTAAATAAATCGGTAATACACCTTTGGACACTACTTGCCCGTCGTTTCTGTTGTGGCTGAGGAGTAGATTCGGTTCGCGAGGCCGGGGCAGTTAAGCCGCGCGCCGGCAAATGGTCAAGATGTATAACGGAAACACGATATGCCCGCAGGCAAGTGATGTCAAATAATCTTTTAGGAGTGACGCAGTTGCGGAAACACGCACGCTAGTCGAGTGTGTGTGCACCCTTACCGCGTGCGGGCTTCCGCATTCAACTGCGTAACTTCTATCTTTTTGTCTGGACGGGTGGCGTGCATTGCAGGTACTGCCGGGGCGTTAACCGCGTTATCATTTGCCGGGAAGCAATCGAGCCGGAGGTGATAGGCGGATCATGTTCAATAAAGTTCTGGTGCTCTCAGCGTCGGCCGGCGCGGGGCACGTGCGCGCGGCGGCGGCTGTAGAGGCGGCGTTCCACGCGTTGGGCGCGGCGCGCGAGGTGCGGCATGTGGACACGCTCGACTATACGAACAAAGTGTTCCGGCATCTGTACGCGAAGGCTTATCTCGACATGGTGCAGAGCGCGCCGACGGCGTTAGGCTGGTTCTATGATCGGCTCGATCAGCCGTGGCAGAACGAGCGTCGCCGGCTCGCGCTCGACCGGCTGAACACCAGATCGTTCGTCAAACTGTTGCAGCAGTACCAACCGGACATCATCGTCTGCACACACTTTCTGCCGGCCGAGATCATCTCATGGTTGAAAGCTAAGGAGCGTTTGCACTGTCCGCAAGCCATCGTCGTGACGGACTTCGATGTGCATGCGATGTGGCTCTGTCATCACTACGAGCAATACTTCGTCGCGCTGGAAGAGACGCGCGCACACTTGGAGCAGCTAGGCATTCCCGCCGCCAAGCTCACGGTCTCCGGCATTCCCATCGATCCGGTCTTCATGCAATCGAAGGACAAGCATGCGATGCGCGCGAAGCACGGCTTGCAACAGGAGCGCGTGAACATCTTGCTCTCGGCGGGCGGCTTCGGTGTCGGCTCAATCGCGCACGTGATCGAGGCGCTCGGCGCGCTCAAACATCCAGCGCAACTCATCGCCGTCTGCGGACGCAATGAACAACTACGCGCGCAGCTTGCCCAACAGGCGCTAAGCATGTTGCCCGCGCAAAACGTCGCGCTCAAGGTTATCGGCTACACGACTGAGATGGATGAACTAATGGCGGCGGCCGATCTCTTGCTCGGCAAGCCGGGCGGGCTGACCACGTCGGAGGCGCTGGCGCGCGGGCTGGTGCTGTGCGTTGTCAATCCGATTCCCGGTCAGGAAGAGCGCAACAGCGATCATCTGCTCGAAGAGGGCGTCGCGTTGCGCTGCAACAACCTGCCCGCGCTCGCCTTCAAGTTAGATCGCTTGCTCGCCGACCCCGCGCGTTTCGCCACGATGCAACAACAAGTGCAGCGGCTCGCACGCCCGCGCGCAGCTTTCGACATCGTGACTAAACTGCTCGCGCTCAAGGACGCCGCGCCGGCGAGCTAGCATCACACATCGTGCGTGGATAGAGTTTGCCCCGCGGTCGGCTGTTGCGCCGCGAGCAGTTGTGCGAAGTCGGCGGCGAGCAGGGGGCGACTGAACAGATAGCCTTGCATCTCGTCGCAGCGCAGCAAGCGTAGGAAGCGTTGTTGCTCTTCAGTCTCGACGCCCTCGGCGATAACTTTCAATTTTAGACTGTGCGCGAGCGTAATGATCGCCATCACGATGGCCGCGTCGTTCGGGTCGGTCGTCATCTCGCGCACGAACGCTTGATCGATCTTCAACACGTCAATCGGCAGATGCTTCAAATAAGCGAGCGACGAATAGCCCGCGCCGAAGTCGTCCACCGCCACGCGTACGCCCATCGCCTTCAATTCGCGGAGCGCGGCGACTGCGCCCGTGCGGTCGTGCATGATCGAGCTTTCGGTCAACTCCAACTCCAGACATGCGGCCGGCGCGCTCGTCTTTGCCAGCAGGCCCGCCATCATGGCCACCAGATCAGGTTGCTGAAACTGGCGCGCGGATAGGTTGACCGCGATGCGCTCGACCGGCAACTTGCGCGCCCGCCAGCTTTGCATCTGCGTGAGCGCCGTGCGCAAGACCCACGCGCCGATAGGCTCAATCAGCCCTGTGTCTTCGGCGAGCGGGATGAACTCGGCCGGCGGGATGAGACCAAGCTCCGGGTGTCGCCAACGCACGAGCGCCTCCACACCGACGATGCGCCCCGTATCGCCGCTGACCTGCGGCTGATAGTGCAGCACCAGTTCATCGCCAGCGAGCGCGCGGCGCAGACTGCTCTCCAATGTGAGCCGCTTGAGTGCGCGTGCGTTCATGTCGGCGGTGTAAAACTGATACTGGTTGCCGCCTTGCTGTTTGGCACGATAGAGCGCCGCGCCCGCGCCCTTCAACAGGTCTTGTGCGTCCGCACCGTCGTAAGGATAGAGACCGATGCCGATGGACGCGGTCACATACAGTTCCTGTTCGCCCACGCGGACGGGCGGCTTGAGCGCTTGCTGTATGGCCCGCGCTGCCGTGGCGGCGTCCTCCGTGCCGCTTACCGCATTGAGCAATAGCGAGAACTCGTCGCTGTCGAAGCGCCCGACGGTGTCGCCCTCGCGTATATGTGTCCGCAGCCGAATGGCGACCGCGCGCAGTATCTCGTCGCCGGCCGCGCGCCCGAGCGTGTCGGTAAATTTCTTAAAGCGATCCAACGCGACGAATAGCACGGCGAGCATCTGCCCGTGGCGATGCGCAAGGTTCAGGGCCAGCCCGAGGCGATCTTCGAAGAGGGCGCGGTTCGGGAGGTTCGTCAACGTGTCGTGATAGGCGAGGAAGTTGATGCGCGCTTCGGCCTGTTTGCGCTCGGTCACGTCGGCCATGACGACCATCGTGCCGGCCACGCTGCCATCCGCGTCCGCGAGCGTCGCCGTCCAGACGTTCACATCCACGCCCGCGCCGTCTTTGCGCCGGACGCGCGCCTCTGTGCCGCTCACCGGCTCGTGCTTGAGCGCGGCCGCGAGCCACGCGGGCCAATCGGCCGTTGCGGCCGGCGGCACGAGCGGCAATACGCCGCCGATCACCTCCAACTCCGTCCAACCGAAGATGCGCGCGGCGGCCGGATTCCACATCGTCAGCCGCGCACCTTCGGCGAGCGCGAAGATGGCGAGCGGTGCGGCTTGGATCAACGCGCGCAGGGTCTGATTCGTCTTGTGCAACTCGCCCGTGCGTTGCCGCACGATCTCTTCGAGAAAGTTTTCGTAATAGCGCTTCGACGCGCGCAAGGATTGATAATCGAGCGCCCGCGCGACCGCCGCTTCGACGTGTTGCAGCGCGAACGGCTTCGTAATGTAGTCGAACACGCCGGCGCGCAGGGCGCGGATCGCGTTCTCGATGTTCTGCTCGCCGCTGATCATGATGACCGCGGTGTCGGGCGCGAGCGCAAACACGCGCGGCACGAGATCGAGGCCGGACAGACCCGGCATCGTGATGTCGCTCAAGACGAGTTGGAACTGTTCGGCCGCCAGCAGGTCGAGCGCCTCTTCGGCTGAGCCAACCTCGCGGCAGTCGTACTCGTCGCTCAACAGTTCGTGCAGCACCTCTCTGATCTGCGGCTCATCATCCGCGATCAGAATGCGCGCCCGTGCCTGCTGTTCACTGGTTGCCATGCCTGCTCTAACTACCCCGCTTGCTTAACCTAAATCGAAATTTACAAGATTGGCACAGACGGAAAAGCATCATCCACGAAATCACACGAAACAGCACGAACTAAACGCGACCAAGTTCGTGTGTTCGGCTTCGTGTCGGTTCGTGTGCGTTCGTGGATAACTTTGCCTGTATACCCATCTCATCAGGACTGATTTAGTTTGCTTAGCCGCTTGTGCTGTGCGTCTAGCATCTCGCGCACTTTATGCTTCAGACCTTCGACGTTACAAGGCTTTTGCAGCAGCGTCGCGCCAGCCTTTTCGATAAAATGGTTGTGCTTGACGAACTTACTCTGCACGGTCTCGGCGCTGTAACCCGTCATAAAGTCTAGCTCTTTTTCCGGCCGCCGGTACGTCTTTTCTAACGGCCGTCGCCCACACGGCTCAACGTCTGCCGAAGATGAACAGACTGACGAGGGCCAACAGCAAGATGATTGCCGGCCCGATGCTGAGCCAAAAATATTTTACCAACTTACGCTCGGCCGCCAGATTACGCGCGCACATGGAGCAGCCTCTGGCATCGCTTGGCACATGTGCGCCGCAATCGCGACAGGCTTCAAGTTTCATCGCATCACCAATAATAGCTGACAAAAAGCTAAGAGCTAACAGCTTTTTATTTGCCGCCGGCCTATGCTGTGAATTACCCTTGTAGTCCGCGAGGAATTTGGGACAGACTAGCTTCGTACTCGTGCAGGAAATAGCCTCTGTCTGTGCGGCCGATGTTAGCATGCGGACAACGCGCGGGCGCAATATTTGCGCGCGTCTGCGCGGCAACAAACCTGATCGCCTTCCCGCGGCCGCCGCTGACACACGCGGCCGTCTGGTTTTCGATGAGCCAAGAGCAGCGCGTTAGCGACGCGGCGGCCCCCGACCCCGGTGCGTGGCTGGATAGCCACGGCGACTATCTGTATCGCTACGCCTTGTTCCGCCTGCGCGACGCCACGCTCGCCGAAGACGCGGTGCAAGAGACATTGCTCGCGGCCTTGCAGGCTTACACCAAGTTCGCCGGCCGCGGCTCCGAGCGCACGTGGCTCGTCGGCATACTCAAACATAAGGTGACGGATCATTTCCGGCGCGCGAGCCGCGAAGCGCCCGTGCCCGTGCGCGAGGGCGAAGAGTTTGCGCACGAAGATTTTTTCCGCGCCGCGGGCGAGTGGCAAGATCACTGGCGGCCCGAACAAGCGCCGAGCGACTGGTACGCCAACCCCGTCGCGCTCGCCGAGCAAAACGAATTCTGGCTGGTCTTTCAAACTTGTCTGGAACCGCTGCCCGCGCGCATCGCCAGCGCCTTCGTGCTGCGCGAAGTGGACGGGCTGGCGAGCGAAGAGATTTGTGAAGTGTTGAGCATCACTGTGAACAACCTTTGGGTCATGCTGCATCGTGCGCGCCTGCACCTGCGGCATTGCCTTGAGCTTAACTGGTTCAAACGCGCTCCGAGCAAGCACTGACGATGGCAACGAGACCTGTGGCCAAACTGACACATGCGCTGCGCTATTTCCTGCTGCGGCGATTGCCGACCTGTAAACAGATGTCGGTGATCATGTCGGCGTCTATGGAGCGGCGTTTGACGTTGCGCGAGCGCACACAGCTACGCCTGCATCTGTGGATTTGCATCTGGTGTGTTTGGTATCTCGAACATCTGCACGTGCTACGCGACACGCTGCAACAACGCGCCGCGCAAGTTGCCGCAGACGACACGGCCGCAGCAGACCTTCATCTCTCACGCGAAGCGCGCGAGCGCATCAAGCGCACTCTGGAAAGCAACTCCTAAATCAAACCGCACCTGATTGGGCCAGCAGAGGAAATGATCCACGAGCCCACACGAAACGACACGCAGCCAAACACACGAAACTGCTTGCTGTTTTGTTCGTGTTGCTTCGTGTGCTTGCGTGGATAATGTTTTCCCGCTGTTCCCATCTCCTGAGTTTCGCTTTAGTCTCAACCACCTCGCCTTTCATCAACCCACTGTAAGGATTCATCTCACCGCGCGACTAAGATACAGGCGGGCGTCGTCTGCTTAGCAGTTGCCGGGGCCATGCAGGGGCGCGTGTCTTTGGGCCGCAAGGGTCAGACATAAAGCAATTTGCAACTGAGCGCACGCGCGTATTCTTTGCGCATGAAGGTATGAGTTTCGGTGATGTTCTCGTTGACCTGCAAGCGCGCGGTGGCGCTCATTTCAGTCGCACTGGATGGCAAGCTGTCACTACGCCAGCGCCTATTGCTGCGCCTGCATCTACGCATCTGCGCCGCCTGCCAGCGTTTTCAGACGCAACTGCTGCTGCTGCGCCGACT
>JANMAD010000032.1:0-3404 GCA_031359515.1 Acidobacteriota bacterium
AACTGAAGCTTTTAGCATGATGATTGGAGGTGTCCACGATGGAAAAGCTGCCACGCCAAGTTTACACGAGTGAGTTCCGCCAGCAGGCGGTCGAGTTAATCAGGAGCGAAGGGTTAAGCATCGCCGCCGCCTCGCGCCGGCTCTCGATCTCGCCGAAGACTTTGGCCAACTGGGTCAGATGGGCCAAGGAAGGCACGTTGCCCGAGGCCAGCGCTGGCACGCCACGCCGCTCGGCAACTGAGGAGGAGGCCGAACTGTCGCGGCTGCGTCGGGAGAACGCTGAGTTGCGGATCGAGCGCGACATCCTAAAAAAGTCAGCGGCGTACTTTGCCAGCGAGTCATGGCGAGGTACGCGGTGATTAAAGAACTGCGAGCGGAATATCCGGTGCGTCTGTTGTGCCGCGTGCTTGAGGTCTCCCGGAGCGGCTTCCACGCCTGGCTGACGCGCACACCGTCGGCGCGCGGGCGCGCAAGGGAGCGGTTGAAGTTGGCCATGCAGGCGGCGCATCAGCGCACCCGCCAGACTTATGGTGCCGCGCGCTTGCAGCGCGAACTGGCGGCGGACGGCTTCCGGGTCAGCCTTGGGACTCTCAAGCGGGTGCGGCGCGAACTCGGCTTGTGCTGCGTGCAACAGAAGAAGCGCTTTCGCGTGACGACCACCGACTCAACTCATCAGTTACCTGTCGCTGAGAATCTGCTTGAGCAGGACTTTACGGCCACGCGCCCGAATGAAGTCTGGACAGCCGACATCACATATGTGCCAACCGACGAGGGCTGGCTCTATGTGGCGGCGATTAAAGACCTCTTCGCGGGCGAGATCGTCGGGCGCAGTTTCGGGGAGAGAATGACGACCGACTTGGTGGTGCGCGCCCTTGCCCAAGCGGTTACGGCGCGCCGCCCCGCAGCCGGGCTGATTCATCACTCGGATCGCGGGTCGCAGTACTGTAGCCACGAATATCAAGCGTTGCTGCGCGGTCACGAGATGAGAGTCTCGATGAGTCGCAAAGGTAACTGTTATGACAACGCGCCGGTGGAGAGTTTCTGGGGTACGCTGAAAACAGAGCTCGTGCATCACCGCTGGTACGCGACGCGCGCCGAAGCCGAGCGCGAGATCACCGAATACATCGATCTGTTCTACAACCGGCAGCGGCGGCAAGCCCGCCTCGGCTATCTGTCGCCGGTCGCTTACACGCAACTGTTCATGCAGCAGCAGAGAGCGGCATGAACGTCACACATGGCGTCCACTATTGACGACCTACCTCACTGTGCCAATCTCATAAGGACTGATTTAGCCGTATCTTGCCCATCCGTCAGTAGAATGATCACACGCTGCGCTCCAGCCCTCGGCGCGGCGAAGACCTGCTGATCGATGGCGGCGATAGCATCCCACAATGCAGTCGTACCGGGCAACGTAGCTCCTTTGGGCAGCTTCGGCGGCGCGCCAACAATGACGCGACTAAGATAGCCTGGCGGCGTTTCGATGACGAGATCGGCGAGCGCATGCTGGATAGCATTGCGGTCATTGGTGAGCGTTTGTTTGATGCTTGCGTTGCCCGCGAACGAAACCACGGCGGCGCGATCCTTATCGGGCCGCAAGCTCGCTACGATGAACCGCTGTGCCGCCGCCTGTAACGACGGGAACACGCGTGCCTGCGATGCGCTGTTATCAATCGCCAGCACCAGATCAAATGGCGCATCTATCAACGGGGCAAAAAACTTAAGCTGCTGTGGTACGCCATCCTCCAACACACGCAAGTCTTCCGCGTGCAAAGACGGCACGGACTTTCCGCTTTGGTCAACAACCGTTAGGAAAACTTTCGTTAGGCGAGGGCCGGGGTCGGCTATCGGTTCGTCATCGGATGAGGATGGCACGTTAGGTTTTGCATTTTGCGTCTGGGTCGAGCCTGCGCTACTCCACAGCAATAACGACAGCATAAGCGTGTAAACTCTGATGTGCCCACCAAACATCATTCCTCACCTGCCTCAGTACAATGCGACCACCTAGTAACTGCCGACCCTCGCGCTATTCGTCTTCACGCCCGCCGCTTCCTGCGCGATCTTGACGCCGACGCTTGCGCCGATGCGCGTCGCACCCGCTTGGAGCATGGCGCGAGCATCTTCAATCCCTTTAACACCGCCCGACGCCTTCACGCCCATCTCCGCGCCGACGGTGCTACGCATCAAGGCCACGTCGGCGACGGTCGCGCCGCCTTTGGCAAACCCCGTCGAAGTCTTGACGAAGTCCGCGCCCGCGCGTTGCGCCGCGCGACACGCGCGCACCTTCTCGTCGTCGGTCAAGAGCGCCGTCTCGATGATCACCTTACATAGCACGTTGTACTCGTGCGCCGCCTCCGCCACCTGCCGTATGTCATGCTCGACTGCGCAATCGTCGCCGCTCTTGAGCGCGCCGACGTTGATGACCATGTCCACCTCCGTCGCGCCGTCGAAGATCGCGCGCCGCGTCTCGTAAGCCTTCACGTCGGCGAGCGTCGCGCCGAGCGGGAAGCCGATGACCGTGCAGACCGGGACGCCCGACCCGCGCAAGTGACACGCCGATGCGCGCACCCACGTCGGATTCACGCACACGCTGGCGAAATGAAACTGCGCCGCCTCCGCGCACAGACGCTCAATGTCCGCCGCGCTCGCGTCGGGCTTCAACAACGTGTGATCGATAAAACTCGCCCACGCGCCCGCCGACGCCGTCTCGCCCAGCACCAACCCGATGCGCGCCGCGCCCGCGTCCACCACGCGCTGCATCCGCTCCGGGCAACGATTGAAACACGTCGCCCCGCACCCGCACAGCGCCGCCTGCCCATCCGCCTCGCCGTTCAACCGCGCCACGATGACATCAGTTATCTGTTCCACCAAATGTTCCAGATCGCCGTTGTTTGAATATGGCATAATTAATTCCCTCCAATGTTTACCGTTGCCATCATTCCTGATCGCCAGTTAAGTTTTTGTATGCACACTCAAATAAAGAAATGTAGTCACTGACTTTCGTCTTGCCCGGTTGGATGTAATACACCGCCTGTTTCCATTGATGCTGGTATTTCGTCATCTCTGGCGACAGGCGTTTCGCATCCTTTTCAGATACTTTAGCGAAGAAGGCTAAGGATTTTGACCCTATCCACTCGACGCCAAAAGCAAGAAAGAAGCCAGCCTTAAAGCCACAGTAATGCTTGTTAAATTTTATTTCCAACGCCCAGCCCCGTTGCGCGACCAACTTCTCCAGCTCACTTACGTACTTCAAGAATTGCTCTGCGCTTTGTTTGTTGTAATTACGCTGGTAGAAAGCTTCATCATATTTTCGCAAGCCACTTACAACTTTATGTTTCGTCTTTCTTTCTTCCTGTTCAAGCTTATCTAATAGAAGCAACTGATTCTCAGCCTCAACCCATCGCTTC